>PBNW01000034.1 GCA_002723255.1 Pelagibacterium sp.
CTATAAGATTATCGACAACCGCTGGATCAGCAAGCGTTGACGTATCCCCCAGCGCACCGAAGTCGTTTTCGGCAATCTTGCGCAGGATACGGCGCATGATCTTGCCGGATCGCGTCTTGGGGAGGCCTGGGGCGAACTGAATGCAATCGGGCGAGGCGATCGGCCCGATGTCCTTGCGAACCCAGTTGCGCAGTTCAACCCTGAGGTCGTCGCTGTCTTCTTCTCCCGCCATGAGGGTCACATAGCAATAGATGCCCTGCCCTTTGATCTCGTGCGGATAGCCAACCACCGCGGCTTCGGAAACTTTGGGATGGGCGACCAGCGCACTCTCGATCTCGGCAGTGCCCAGACGGTGGCCAGAGACGTTGAGCACATCGTCGACCCGCCCGGTTATCCAGTAGTAGCCATCCTCATCGCGCCGAACGCCATCGCCCGTGAAATAAAGCCCCTTATAAGTCGAAAAGTAGGTTTCGACGAACCGCGCGTGGTCGCCCCAAATGGTGCGTGCCTGCCCGGGCCAGCTATCGGCTATGGCCAGAACGCCTTCCGCCCTGGTCTCTTCTATCACTTTGCCCTCAGGCGTCAGAACGAGCGGATCGACACCGAAAAACGGCTTTGTCGCAGACCCCGGTTTGGTCGCGATGACCCCGGGAAGCGGCATGATCATCGAGGCGCCGGTTTCAGTCTGCCACCAGGTATCGACGATCTCGCACCGGCCCCGACCGACATTTTTGTGATACCACTGCCAAGCCTCAGGGGTGATCGGTTCGCCCACCGTTCCGATGAGACGCAACGATGAAAGATCGGCCTTCTCGACGTGCTCGACACCGGCGCCCATGAGTGCGCGAATGGCTGTGGGGGCAGTGTAAAAGATGTTGACCTTCTGCCGATCGACGACCTGCCAGAACCGCGACGGGTCGGGCCAATTGGGAACGCCCTCGAACATCAGCGAGGTGACGCCATTGGCCAGTGGCCCGTAAACGATATAGCTGTGCCCGGTCACCCAGCCCACATCGGCCGAACACCAATAGACGTCGTCTGGCCGCGGATCGAAGATCATTTCATGGGTTAGCGACGCCCAGACCAGATACCCGCCAGTCGTGTGCAAAACGCCCTTGGGCTTGCCCGTCGAACCGGAGGTATAAAGGATAAACAGCGGGTCCTCCGCGTTCATCGGTTCGGGCGCGCAGAACGGCTCCACGCCCGAAGCGGCGTCATGCCACCAGACGTCGCGACCGCCCTTCATCGCAATCGAGCCGCCGGTGTTTTCAACCACGAGAACCTTCGAGACACCAGGACAGTCTTCCAGCGCCTTGTCGACATTGGCCTTGAGCGGGACGGGCTTGCCGCCCCGGCGCCCTTCGTCGGCGGTAATAACGACGGTAGAATCCGCATCGTTGATCCGCCCGGCCAAAGCGTCGGGCGAGAAGCCGGCGAAAACCACCGAGTGTGGTGCTCCGATGCGGGCACAGGCCAGCATCGCATATGTCGCTGCCGGTATCATCGGCAGGTAGATAGTGACCCGATCTCCCTTTTTGACGCCCAGTTCCTTGAGCACGTTGGCAAACCGGCAGACTTCGTCGTGGAGCTGCCGGAAGCTGATGTGCTGAGCACGATCTTGCGGGTTGTCGGGTTCCCAGATCAACGCGGTCTTGTCACCATTGGTCGGCAGGTGCCGATCAATGCAGTTGGCCGAAACGTTGAGAATACCGTCCTCGAACCATTTGATTGACACGTCGGGATAGGCAAAGGTTGTATTTTTGACCTTGGTATAGGGCTCAATCCAGTCGAGACGCTTGCCATGCTCTGCCCAAAAGGCTTCAGGATCGGTCAGCGAGGCCGAATACTTCTCCTGGAAACTCTCCGGCGTGAGCCGTGTATGGCGCGCCATTGGGGCCTGGCTGTTCATATCCATCCTCCTAAATGGCGAGGTATTCTTGCCGCAACTCGGCGTTGTCGAGCACTTCGCGAGCGCTCCCCGAAAATGCCACCTCGCCCGTATCGAGGATAACGGCCCGATCGGCCAGCTTGAGGGCCGCAATCGCGTTCTGCTCCACGATAATGGTTGTGATGCCCAGTTCCTTGATCTCGTGCAGGATGGTTTCGATTTCCTGGACGATAACCGGCGCGAGTCCTTCATAAGGCTCATCGAGCAACAGGAGCTTGAGGTCTCTGGCCAAGGCCCGGGCAATGGCGAGCATTTGCTGCTCCCCACCCGACAGCGTCGTGCCCTCCTGCCGGCGGCGCTCGGCAAGGCGAGGGAAATGGCCGTAAATGCGATCGAGGTCCCACCCGGCACCCGGCGCCACCTGGGCAAGAGCAAGATTTTCTTCAACCGACAGCCCCTGAATGATCCGCCGATCTTCCGGGACCAGCTGGATACCGGACCGGGCCGCTTCAAAGGCCTTCATGCCATGGATGGGCTGGCCGTCGAGCCAAATCTCCCCCTGATGCACACTGGGATTGTCGAGCCGCGCAATGGTACGCAGCGTCGATGTCTTGCCCGCGCCATTGCGCCCCAGTAGCGCCAGAATTTGCCCATACGGCACCTCGAAGGTCACCCCCTGGACGATGTAGCTCTCGCCATAATAGGCGTGGACGTCCTTGACCGAGAGAAAGGGTGAATCGGCAGGGACGGCTGCTTCCGGCTTCATGTTTGTCGAGACGGCGTTCATCAATGCGCTCCTCCCAGATAAGCTTCCTGCACGCGTGGATCGCCGCGCACATCCTCTGGCAAACCCTCGGCAATGATCCGGCCTCCGGCCAGCACCGAAATCCTGTCGGCCAGCGAAAAGACGACGTGCATATCGTGCTCGATGATCACCTTGGTCATGCCGCGGCTCTTGATCTTCTTGAGCAGTTCGATTGTCGTGTTGGTGTCATGACGGCTCATTCCCGCCGTCGGCTCGTCCAACAACAGCAGACGCGGCTTCTGGATGAGGCACATCGCCAGTTCCAACCGCCGTTTGTCGCCGCGCGACAGGGAGCCCGCATGGGCACCGCGCCGCTCGACCAATCCGACGTCTTCAAGCGTCGCTTCGGCCTCCTGGCGCAATGCTGTCTCTCGCTCGAAGGGCTTGGCCAGATTGATTTTGAATGCACCGTCGCGCTTTGCGAACGCCGGCGTCATGACATTCTGGAGAACGGAAAGATCGGAAAAGATTTCCGGTGTCTGAAACACGCGGCTGACACCCAACTGATTGATTTCATGTGGCTGCTTTCCGGTCAGCACGGTGCCGTCGAACACCACGGCGCCGCTGGTGGGCGGAATGCGCCCGATGATGACATTGAGCAAAGTCGATTTGCCGGCCCCGTTCGGGCCGATGATCGCGTGGGTCTGGCCCTCCTCGACCTGCAGGTCGATATCGGCAAGAGCATGCAGACCACCGAAATTCTTGTGCACATCGGCGACATGCAGAACGACGTTTTTATTGGTTTCCATGACCAATCTCCTATTCTGCTGCGGATGTGCTGAGTTTGGCCGGCGTCTCTTGGTGCTTGCGGCGGTTGCCGAACATCGAGCGGATGCGACGGACACCTTCCATGATGCCGCCCGGAAGGAACACGACCACCAGTACGAAGACCAGTCCCTCCGTCAGCTTCCAGCCCTCGCCCACGAATTTCGACGCCACCGTGACTGCAAAGTCCTGAATTCCGTCGGGCATCCAGTCGAAATAGAACTGAAGGATACGATCGTTGTAGGCCGAGAAGATGTTTTCCATGAATTTGATCAGCCATGCCCCGATGACCGGGCCGATCAACGTGCCAACCCCGCCGAGAATGGTCATCAGCACCACCTCACCCGAAGCTGTCCATTGCATGCGCTCGGCACCGGCCAGCGGATCGGTTACCGCCAGCAGACCACCGGCCAAGCCGGCATACATGCCGGAAATAACGAAGGCGGCCAACGTATAGGGGCGTGTATTCACGCCAGTATAGGACAGCCGCGTCTGGTTGGATTTGACCGCGCGCAACATCATTCCGAAAGGCGAGGTGAATATCTTCTGGGCGATGAAGAATACCACCAGCAGGATCACGGCACAGAGATAAAATCCCCCCATGCCTCCCAAGGTGTTGCCCAGAAGGCTTGGTGAAGGAATTGCCGATGACGTCCCGACGGCAAAGAGGGTGTCGAGCACGCGCGGGTCCGAGCCAGCAAGTTGCAACGCCGTTTCGCCGTTGGTGATGGGCGTGAGCACCGAATAGGCAAGGTTATAGCTCATCTGGGCAAACGCCAGGGTCAGGATTGAAAAGTAGATGCCCGAGCGGCGCAGCGACACAAACCCGATGACCAGTGCAAAAACGCCAGCCATGACGATGGCGAAAATCAGCGCCGGAATGGCATCCATCGACAGCAGCTTGAAAGACCAGACTGCCGTATAGGAGCCGACCCCCAGAAAGGCCGCATGGCCAAAGCTGAGATATCCAGTGAGACCAAACAGAATATTGAAGCCCACCGCAAAGATCGCAAAGATCGTGAATTGCTGCATGAGCCCGGGATAGGCCGCCCCTAACGGCTGAAGCCAGATCGGCATGGTGAGAACCACCAGCGAGAAGACGGCAAGGGTGACGTACTCGTTCCTTGGGAGTCGAAAGAAATCCATCTCAGGCCTCCATCACGCCACGGCGGCCCAGCAGACCACGGGGACGAACAAGCAGAATGATCACAGCCACCGCATAGATGATGATCTGGTCGATACCGGGAATGATGGCCTTGATTGCCGTCATTGATGCAAAGGACTGCAGGATGCCGAGCAGGAAACCGGCTGCGACAGCGCCGGGCAGCGAGCCCATCCCACCAACCACGACGACCACGAACGAAAGCACCAGGAAATCCATGCCAAGGCTGTAATTGGGCGGCAGCAGCGGCGTATACATGGCGCCTGCCAGCCCCGCCACCACCGCCGCCAAACCAAACATGATCGTAAAGCGGCGATCGATATTGATCCCGAGTAACCCGACGGTTTCGCGGTCAGCCATGCCCGCACGGACCACCATACCGAAGGTCGTGAAGCGCAGGAATGCGAACACTGCAGCCAGAACGGCGAGCGAAAAGCCAAGATAGACCAGCCGCCAAAGCGGATATGTGACCGCGCCCGCCTGCATTCCGAAAAGGACACCCACGTCGGTGGCGCCCCGCAGGTCGGACGGAATGGGTTGCGGCCATGGATTGGGACCGAAAAACGCCTTGACCACTTCCTGCAGGACAATGGCCAAACCAAAGGTCACCAGGATCTGTTCGGCATGCGGGCGTTTGTAGAAATGCTTGATCAGCCCCCGTTCCATCGCCACGCCGATGATCAGCATGACAGGAATGGCCAGAAGAATCGAAAAAGGCACCGAATAATCAACGAGTACCGCGCCGAAATCGCCGAACCAGGTTTCGGCCATCGGCGTGCGAATTTCGAGAGGAGCCCCCCAGGGCGAAAGCTGGGTTTCGTCGATCGTGACGCTTTCCATCGTAATCAGGGCACGGAACGTGACCGCGCAGAAGGCGCCGAGCATGAACAGCGCGCCGTGAGCGAAATTAACGACACCCAAAGTGCCGAAAACCAGAGTGAGACCCAAGGCGATCAGGGCGTAAGCGCCGCCCTTGTCCAGCCCGTTGAGCAATTGCGCGAGAATCGCATCCATCGATTTGGCTCCAGATGTAGGTTTGTCCGGCCACCGCGGCGGCCGGACATGCAAACCACCGTCAGTGCGGCATCAGCACATTTGCGGGTCGGCCGAGCCCAACTCCCCGCCGAAGATCGACGGATCGTAGGTGACGCTGTCACGCGAGGCGGTATTCACCACTTCGAGAAGGTCAAACTCGTTGGATGGCTGCTCCTTGCCCTGAACGACCAGAACGGCCTTGAAGCACTGGTGATCGGACCCACGATAAAGGGTCGGACCATTGCCCATGCCGTCGAACTCGAAATCTTCAAGCGCGGCAATGACCTCGGGCGGATAGAATGTACCGGCCCGTTCCACGGCATCCGCATAAAGCAGCGTCTGGACATATGCGGTATGCGCCGCCTGACTGGGGGGCGACCCGAATTTGGCGCCGAATGAAGCGGTAAAGGCTTTCGAGCCTTCATCCTGCATGCTCCAGTACCAGTTCGACGTGCCGTAAACGCCCTGCATCGCCGAGCCGGCACCAGCCGCCATGAGATCGGAAACCAGCGGAAGGACCAACTGGAAATCCTTGCCGTTGGCCTGACGGTCGCGAAGACCGAACTGGGTCGCCTGGGTCAACGAGTTGATGCCGTCAAACCCGTAGTGATTGAGAATCAGAACGTCGGCGCCAGAGTTGAGGACTGGCGTGATATACTGGCTGAAGTCACCAGCGCCCACCGGCGTCCGGACCGTTTCGACGGTCTCCCAACCAAGCGCTTCGGTCGCGGCGATCATCGATTCTTCTTGCGTCCAGCCCCAGGTGTAGTCGGCGGTCAGATGATAGGCGCGGCGATCATTGCCATAGGCAGCACCCAGTTGCGGCCCCAGACCAACACCCGATTGATAGGCATTGAAGAAATGGCGGAAGCCGTATTTGCGCTTGTCTTTGCCCGTCGTGTCGTTGGAATGGGTCAAGGCCGCCATGAAGATGATGCCCATGTCCTGGCAAAGGCTTTGCACAGCGATGGCAACGCCGGACGACGAACCGCCGGTAATCATAACAGCGCCATCGCGCTCGATCATGCGGCGGGCCGATTCACGGGCGGGATCGGACTGGGTCTGGGTGTCGCCGGTCACGTACTCGACGCGCTTGCCCAAAATTCCGCTTCCGGTAAGGGTCTTGGATGAAAAATGCGGGATCAGACCGCCATCGCCCTCGCCGTTAAGATGCTCGACCGCCAGCTGATAGGCCCTGAGTTCATCGGCGCCTTCGTCGGCATAAGCGCCGGTCTGGGGTACGTTGAAACCCAAGGTAACGGTATCACCGGTCGGCGCGTTGCAAAATTCCTGCGCCCAAGCCGCCTTGGACAGAATGAGGGGGGAAACCCCCGTCGCCAGGATGCCAGCCATGCCCGTCTTGACGACGCGACGACGGCTGATTCCGCGTTTCAAATCGCTCATTAATCTCCTCCTTTGGTGCGGCGGGCCATACCTCCATATGTCCCAAATCCACCGCCGAAGTATCGAGTGCCGTTAATGCAAGAGCAATATACTATTGTAATTAATAAGAAATTTTGTAAAGCTTTGACCAATTAGCGCCCATATTATGTCAAACAGTTGACAAGCGAGGACGGGATGCGAGCGCCAATCGGGCTTCGAATAAGGACACGCCGCAAGGGTTTGCGACTTTCCCAGGCCGCACTGGCACGCAGCGTCGACGTCTCGCCCAGCTATCTCAATCTCATCGAAGCCAACAAGCGCCAGGTTGGCGGCACGCTGCTCCAACGCATCGCGGCTGAGCTCGACATTCCCATTGATGAGCTTACGGGCGAATCCGAGCACCGACTTATCCATGAGCTTGTCGAGACCTTCGCCGACCCGGCCCTTGCCGATGTCGGCCTTGGCATGGAGACGGCCCGCAGCCTGGTTGCAACGCAACCCGACATCGCTCGCATCATTGCAAAACTCTATCGGGCCTATATGGCAGCCTCGGCGAGCGCTGACGCTTATGCCAACCGACTGAGGGCAGATCCCCTGCTCAGCCAGCTCCTCCATCAGGTTCTATCGGGCATAACCGCCGTCAGATCCTCAGCTGAAATTCTTGAAGATGTGGATGACCTCAGCAGCGCCGAACGTGCGCAATTTGTCTCCTCGATCTCAAAGGAAACCCGTGGACTGTCCGCTGTGGCACAGAACCTGATCGGACAGTTCGACCACGCGAGCACTGTCAGCAAATCCGCATCTGTGCGGCGCGAGCTCGATGACATGATTTTCGCGGCCCGCAATTATTTCCCGGCACTTGAGCACCGAGGGGCGGAAATAGCCCGGGACATGCAGTCGTCAGGCGCATTGGGAGAAGCGGCGATCGCCCATCATCTCGCAGCCGTCCATGGTGTCCATGTCGAGCGAAACGCCAGGCCGAATTCAGGGCGGGCCTTTGGTCATGATGCTGAGCGGGGCGTCTTGTGGTTCCGAAACACCGTGCCGCAATCAACCCGCCAGTTTCAAATGGTTCGGCTAATCTCGGAACTGACCAGCGACGACGAATTGACCGAAGCGGTCAAGGTCCCTCACCTCTCCTCGCAGACTGCCCGGCACCTGGCCCGCTCCTATCTAGCTTCTTATATCGCCGGTGCGGCGCTGTTCCCCTACGAGCGGTTTCTCGATGACGCGGAAACGCTCCGCTATGACGTCGAGGCGCTGAGCGAACGCTACAATGCCAGCTTCGAGCAGATCGCCCACCGGCTCGTAACACTGCGCGCGGAGGGAGCGGAAGGCGTGCCTTTTGGCTTCCTGCGTTCCGATCCGGCCGGGCGTCTGACCAAACATTTCCCTCTTCCCGGCCTTTTGTTGCCCCATACCGGGCACGCTTGCCCCCTTTGGGCGCTGTACGGTGCGTTCAGGTCTTCGGGTCAACTGGTGCGGCAAGTCGTTCGTTTTTCCGACGGGTCCCGATTTCTTTTCGTGGCCAAAGCGGTTTCGCGCCGCGCTTCCGGCTTTGCAGACCAGGCCCTACCCCATTCGATCCTGCTTGTTACCGACATTCTGCATGCCGACCGCACTGTCTATGCCGACGGGCTGGACCTTGGCGACGCCGATGCCGACGTGCCGGTTGGACCAACCTGCCGCCTGTGTACGCGAACCGACTGCGTCAGCCGCGAGGAGGCCCCTTTCGCTCCAGGCGACGAACCCACGCTGAGCACAGCCAAAGCCTAACCCCCAACACGCGGGGGCTTGGCGAATGACGGCAATTGCGGTTATGTGAATATGAGTCCCGAGGAGGAAGGGGCTCGGAGGGGGAGTTTTGGCGATCGATATTCTCATTGCAGAAGACGAGCCGAGCATCCTTGAAGCACTTGATTTCGTTCTGAAAAGAGCGGGATGGACGATCAGTGCTGTCATGGATGGCCAAGCCGTCATGGACGCCGTTCGGCGAGAGCGCCCGCGTGTACTGGTCCTCGATATCATGCTGCCAAAACGCAGCGGATTTGAGGTTCTCAAGCAAATCCGGGCCGACCGGAGCACGGCTGATCTGCCCGTTCTCGTCCTGACCGCCAAAGGCCAACAGCAGGACCGGCGCATTGCCGAGGAGCTTGGAGCCAACAAATTCGTCACCAAACCCTATTCCAACGCCGATGTCGTCGATGCAGTGCGCAGCTTGCTTGGCGCGCCCGCCAACGACCCGCAACCCAGTTGAAGATCACGGGCCATGACACGGCGTAAGATCATTGGCGCGTCGCTGTTTTTCACGCTGTTCGGAGCGATGGCGACCCTGCCCCCACTGATCTTGCTGTTCAGGTTCGACGGATTTGTCGCCGGGGTCCCCGTAGCAACGCTTTTCCTGTTCGGCCTGTGGGTGTTTCTCGTTATCGGCGCCGCATGGTTCGGCTACGCGCTACCGCGCGATGAACCGCATCAATTGCCGGGCGAGGAGCGCCGATGACGCTGACGGCCGACCTCGTCATTGCGACTGCCGTGGCCTATGTCGGACTTTTGTTCGTTATCGCCTATCTTGGCGACCGGCACACGCGGAGCCGAAGCGGCGGATTTTTGCGCTCACCCTTCGTCTATACGCTTTCGATTTCGGTCTACTGTACGAGCTGGACCTTCTACGGCTCCGTCGGCACGGCAGCCCGTAACGGCTTGGAATATCTTACAATTTATCTGGGGCCCACTATCGTCTTCATTGGATGGTGGTTCATTCTCAGGCGCCTGGTCCGCATCAGCCACGACCAGCGCATCACTTCGATTGCCGATCTTTTGTCATCGCGCTTTGGAAAATCGAGCACCCTGGCCGTGCTCATAACCGTATTGGCCGTAATTGCCATCGCGCCATATATCGCCCTGCAACTCAAGGCCATAACCTCATCGATCGAGGCCATTGCCGGATCGTCCGAATTTGGACGCGGCAGTCTGGCGGGTTGGGATGAGGTCGGGCTGGCATTTGGCGTGGCCGCAGGCATGGCCATATTCACAATTCTTTTCGGCACCCGCAATGTGGATGCCAAGGAACAACACCACGGCGTGGTGGCCGCCATTGCCTTCGAGGCCGTTGTCAAACTCACGGCGCTGCTCGCCGTCGGCGTGTTCGTCGTCTATGTCGGCGGCGGTATGGATACCATCTTTGCCAATGCCGAGACGGCGGGACTGAATATCCATGCCGGCGACACTTTTGGCGACCGCTGGATTTCCATGATGGTTCTGGCCGCGGCGGCGATCATATGCCTGCCACGACAATTCCAAGTCACCGTTGTCGAAAACTCGGACGAAAAACACCTGCGCACTGCGAGTTGGGCGTTTCCGGCCTATATGCTTGCAATGAGCCTGTTTACACTCCCTATCGCATTGTTCGGGCTTACGTTTATGCCGGTCGGCTCGAACCCCGACATGTTCGTGCTCACGCTCCCACTTGCACAGGGTCAGGATGCGCTAGCACTGTTTGCGTTCATCGGCGGGTTTTCCTCGGCAACCTCGATGATCATCCTTGAATCCATCGCGCTTTCGATCATGGTCTCCAACCACATCGTCGTGCCCATCATGCTGCGACTGACCTCGGGTGACGGGATCGGCGATGGACAGGGCGTGAGGCGGTTGATCCTCAATGCGCGGCGCCTTTCAATCATGCTTATCCTGTTGCTGGGGTTCGCTTATTTCTATCTCACCCGCGGGTCAGACGCGCTGGCGCCGATCGGATTGATCTCGTTTACCGGCGTCGCGCAATTCCTTCCGGCCATACTTGCGAGCCTTTTCTGGCGTGATGCTTCAACAAAAGCTGCCATCTGCGCGATAGCCGTGGGTTTTGTGGTCTGGCTCTGGTCGAGCTTCATGCCGTCCTTTGCCTCCTCAAGTCCACTTGTTGCCTCGGTGATGGCCAATGGACCATGGGGGATTGACTGGCTGCGCCCACAAGGCCTGTTCGGCTTTGACGATCTCGATCCTCTCACCCACGCGGTATTCTGGAGTCTGTTCCTCAACACAACGGTTTTGATCCTGGGCTCACTTATGACGAACCAGTCGGCCCTCGAACATGTCCAGGCTGCACTGTTTCTCAATGTTTTCCGGCGCACCAGCAACGAGGCGAGCCCGATCCGTGGATCGGCGACGGCGGACGACCTGTTTCTTGTCGCGCGTCGCGTTTTGGGCCACGAGCGCGCCGTGGCACTGTTCTCCGAAGAGGCAAAGCAGGCGCGGATGCCATGGACGACGCTGGAACCGAGTTCGTCGTTCATCCGGCGGCTGGAGCGCGAAATGGCCGGGTCGATCGGCGCTGCATCGGCCCATGTCATGTTGTCCAAAGTGGTCTCGGGCGATTCCATCTCGCTTGAGGAGGTCATGCAGATGGCCGACGAAACCCAGCAGGCCATCGAATATTCCCAGGAGCTGGAAAAGACCTCCACCCAGTTGCGGGCAACCGCAGAAAAGCTCGAGGAAGCCAACCGGCAATTGCGTAAAGTGGACCTGCAGAAGGATGAATTTCTCAGCCAGGTGAGCCACGAGGTGCGCACGCCGATGACCGCGATCCGGGCCTTTTCCGAGATCCTGCTCGACGACGAGGAACTCGACGACGCCTCCAGGGCCAAATTCGTGTCGACCATTCACAAGGAAAGCCTGCGCCTGACCTCCCTGCTCGATGAGATTCTCGATCTTTCAGCATTGGAACGCGGTGAGCGCGCCTGGGAGAACCGCCCCATTGATGCAGAAGAATCGCTCGATCAGGCGCTTCGGGTCTGCGATGCACTGGCGCGCCAGAGCAATACGCAGGTCAAGATCGGAACCAGGGCCTCGGCCGCCTACGTGCGATCCGATCCCGACCGCTTGAGTCAGGTGCTCATCAACCTCATTTCCAATGCAATAAAATACAACGGCGCCATCGCTCCGGTTGTCGAAGTGCGCTCGAGGCTCAAGAGGGGCGCCTATATCATCGAAGTCGAGGACAACGGCATCGGGATCGCTCAGGAAGAACAGCCGCGAATCTTCGACAAATTCTATCGCGGGCGGCTGGGCGAAACGGGGCCATATGCCGGTGCGGGGCTGGGGCTACCGATCAGCCGGGAAATCATCTCAAGGATGGACGGTGTGCTTGAACTGGTTTCCACCCGCGAAGAGGGCGCCTGTTTCCGGATCACCCTGCCCCTGATAACCCAAAGCGAGGCCGGTGCTGCGCAATAGGCGGCTCAGTGTGCTGGCAAGACGGCAATGTTGTCGATCAGACGCACACCATCAAGCCAGCCGGCAGCGAGCAGCCGGGCGGGACGATCGAGTTTGGAAACCGGCTCAAGTGTTTCGGCATCGCGCAGTTCGAGATATTCGACTTCGGAATAGCCCGCCGTCAAAAGCGTCGTCTTGGCGGCGTCCGCGGCGGACGAAACCGGCCGTCCCGCCTCAATGGCAACGCCTGCGGCCCTTAACGCCTCGGCCATGGCCGGTGCCTGTTTGCGGGCTGTTTCGCTCAACCTGACATTGCGCGACGACATGGCCAAGCCGTCCGCCTCACGGACGGTGGGCACGCCGACGATTTCGACCGGAATATCGAGATCGCACGCAAGACGGCGAATGACGCTGAGTTGCTGATAGTCCTTCTCGCCGAAAAATGCGGAATCAGCCTGGGTCTGAAGCAACAGCTTGGTGACCACCGTCGCAACGCCCTCGAAATGTCCGGGGCGGTACGCGCCGCAAAGACCTTCGCTCAACCGGGAAACCGAAACCTTGGTGGCAAAGCCCTCTGGGTACATTTCCGCGATGTCGGGCGCGAAAAGCATATCCACATGCTCGGCTTCAAGCCGCGCGCTATCCGCGGCTTCATCACGCGGATATCTGGCCAGATCCTCAGCATTGTTGAACTGGCTGGGATTTACGAAAAGCGTGACGATGACGCGCTTGGCCCTGCCCTTGGCGGCCCGGACGAGCGAGAGATGTCCTTCGTGCAAGGCGCCCATCGTGGGCACCACGGCAATGTTGTCGCCGGCTGCGCGCCAATGGCCAATTTGCGCCCGAATCTCGGCAACGCTACGAACGATCAGCATGCTCATCCAGCATCCGGAACGCTGGCCGGCACATCGCCGAATACGTGCTCGGCGGCCGGAAAACGGCGCGACCGGACATCTTCGGCATAGGCTGAGATGGCACGGTCTGCATCATCCGCCAATTGAGCGTAGCGTTTTACGAATTTGGGCCTGAAATCGGCGAAAGTGCCAAGCATGTCGTCAACGACCAAAATCTGTCCGTCGCATGCTGCCGAGGCGCCAATCCCGATAGTCGGAATGTCAATGTCCGAGGTGATACGCCGGGCCAGGATATCGGGCACCTTTTCGATGACCACGGCAAAAGCGCCGGCCTCTGAAACGGCCTGCGCATCGCGCAGAATCGCATGGGCATTGGCGCCCCTGCCCTGCACCTTATAGCCACCGATGGTATGGACGGACTGAGGCGTCAGCCCGACATGGGCCATGACCGGAATCGAACGGCGCGTCAAAAAAGCGATGGTTTCGGCCATATGCACTCCACCCTCGAGCTTGACGGCGTCGCACCCGGTTTCGCGCATCAGCCGTGTGGCATTGCGGAATGCCTGTTCGGGACTTTCCTCATAAGTCCCAAACGGCAGATCGACCACCATGAGTGCCGATTTCAGGCCACGGCGGACGGCCTTGCCATGCATCACCATCATGTCGAGATCGACCCCGAGCGTATTGGGCAGACCGTGCAGCACCATGCCCACGCTGTCGCCGACCAAAACGAGATCGCAATGGCTGTCAACGAGTTGCGCGATAGGCGTTGTATAGGCCGTGAGGCACACAATGGGCTCACCGCCTTTCCGTGCCAGAATGCCCGGCGGGCTCTGGGGTGGTTTGGGTGCCTTGCCATAGGTCATAAGAGCTCTCCCGCATGCGCCCCGGTTCAAATCCGGATCGTCTATGCCAGCTATATGGCGGCTCTCTTATCCGATCTCAAGTAAAGCTAAAACCCAGACCTTGGGTTGATTGGAGCCAACCGAGCAGAGACATATGGCTGGACGACCCCGAAATTGCGCACACAGTTAGTCCTGCCCGATAGTTTCGACGGATTCGAGCAGGCGGGAAGCAATCAAAAGGCTGCTACCGGTTGCCAGGATCATCTGGGGAAGGACAAGCCATTCCAACGTCCATGCCGCACCGGAGCGTTCCTGCTCGTGAACGAGAGATTGTGCCATCGTGCCTCCGCTCCCCGCGACATAGCGAGCGAGCGTCACGAGCACTTCGGCGGAAACCGGATTTGATTTGTGCGGCATGGCGGAAGAACTGCCGCCGCCGGCCAGAACGACATCGCCCATGGCATTCTGCGCCATTAGCGCAATATCCTGCCCCATCTTGCCCAGGCTGCCTGAGACGAGGCCGAGCCAGCCGGAAAATTCGACAATGCTGTCGCGCTGATTGTGCCAAGGCTTTTCGGTGATGCCGAGACCTAGTCTCTCTGCCAACGCCCTTGTAACGCGCAGGCCATCTTCTCCGAGCTTTTCAAGAATGCCGACGGCGCCGCCATATTGGACGACAAGCAGACGCCCTTCGATCTCTTTAAGCCGCTGACGATGCCGGGCGAGCGGCGCACTCCAGTCGGTAATCCGGTCAGCAACGGTAATCTCGAGCGCATCCTGCATACGCGTCCGGGCCATGAGCTTGCGGCCGCCGAACCGGTCGGAAAGATACGCAAGAGCCTTTTCAACGGCAGCAATGCGGGTGCCAATGATTGCCGTTATCGACTTGAGACGAACAACCAGGCTCGTGTCGACCACGTCCTGACTGGTCGCCCCGAAATGCAGTGATCGGGCAGCCTGGCCACCCAGCGCGCTGCGCATCTGCCTGACCATTTCGGGAGCAACCACGCCGTCCCGTCCCAACCCCGATTTGAGCCCCTCGAAATCTGCTCTGTATCTGGTTTCCAGCCCGGCGATCATCTCCGCATCGGCTTGCGCAATGACCCCGCATTCGGCCTGCGCCGCGGCCAGCGCTATTTCGAAGGCCACCATAGCCTCGACGTCAGCCTGGGCCGAGAGCAGTCCAACCAGTTCGGGATCACCGAACAAGCCGGACAGGATCGGATGATCGAAAGGGGAAAGAGACATCAGACGTCCAGAAAGACCGTTTCGTTTTCACCCTGAAGGTAGATGTCGAAGGTTACGATATTGCCGTCTCGCCGGCCGATCAGGGTTTTATCGCGACCGATCATGCGGGCTTTGGCCAGAACAGGGTCGCTTTGGTTCGCCTGTTCCTCGTCGGAGAAATACATTCGCGTCTGCAGCCCCACATTAATGCCGCGCGCCACGATCCAGAAGGTAATGTGCGGCGCCATGAACCCGCCGCTTGCAAGGGGAACTTGCCCAGGCTTGATGGTGTCGAACGAGAATTCGCCACTGGACCCAGCAGGTTGCCGCCCCCAGCCCGAAAAATTGGGATCAACGCCAGAGCGGTGTTCCATGGGGCTGTTGTAGATGCCGTTGGCATCGGCCTGCCAGATTTCGACGACACAGTCGCCAACCGGATTGCCACCGCCATCGATGACCCGGCCCGTGACCTTGATGCGTTCGCCTTTGACCCCGTCGGACACGACCCTCAGACCAAGGTCTTCCGGGATCACGCCTCCGATATCGTATTCATTGGGAGTCATCCCGATGTGAACGTAAGGGCCAGCCGTCTGGGAGGGCGTTTCCTTGAGGTAATCGAGCGGCTTTGACATCAATTGCCCTCCTTGCGGTTTTCAAAGAAGGTCGAGCGGCGGCCCCGAAGCACGATATCGAAGCGATAGGCACGAAGATCCATGGGGATCGTGTTGTTCATGTCGAGCCGCGCGACCAGCCGGTCGATCGCATCGGGATCGCTGATCGTGTTGACGATGGGGCAAATCTTGATGAGCGGATCGCCCTCGAAATACATCTGGCTGACGAGGCGCTGGGCAAAACCTGTGCCGAACAGCGAGAAATGGATGTGGGCCGGACGCCAGTCATTGACCCCATTGGGCCAGGGATAGGGGCCGGGCTTGATGGTGCGGAACCAGTAATATCCATTGTCATCGGTGATCGTGCGCCCGAAGCCGCCGAAATTGGGATCGAGCGGCGCGCGGTAGCCCTCGCGCTTGTGACGATAGCGCCCGCCCGCATTGGCCTGCCAGAATTCGACGAGTACATTGGGGACGGGTTTGCCGTTCTGGTCAATAACCCGGCCATGAACGACGATGCGCTGGCCGATGGCTTCCTCGCCGGGCTTGGCGTAGTTGATGATCAGGTCGTTATCGTATTCCCCCAGCATGTTGTGGCCGAAAGCCGGGCCGGTTTTTTCGCTCAGCGTGCTGGAAAAGCTGATCAGCGATTGTTTGGGCGCCCGCAGGACCGAGGATTTGTATCCTGGCGCAAAGGCGGGCGGGTGCTGGGAATGGTCCCGTTCCATAAAGGCGCCGGCCTCTGCGCGCGAATTGCTCAAACGGTCACTCATCCTTGTCTCCCTTCATGCGCGCAAGAGCCTGCCGGGCCAGCTTTATCGCATGGTTTGCAGTGGGAACGCCCGCGTAAATTGCAACATGAAGCATGATCTCGCGGATATCGTCCTCTGTTGCACCGGTGCGCACGGTCGCTTCGATATGCATCACCATTTCATCATAGTGACCCAGACCGGCCAGAAGCGCGATGGTGACGATAGAACGCTGGCGCTTGTCCCAATTGTCGCGCGACCAGACATGCCCCCAGGCTGCCTCGGTGATGAGGTCCTGAAACGGGCGCTCGAAGTCGGTCGTGGCTGAGACTCTCTTGTCAACATAGCTTTCGCCAAGCACGCTGCGGCGCGTTGCCATGCCCTGGCTGTGGCGGGCCGTTGGGCCTTTGTTCTGCGTCACTGCGCATGCTCCTTTTTTGTAACCCGTTCGACCAGCGCAGCAATGGCCGCAGCAACCGGTTCGGGCGTTTCGATGCAGGGCAGATGGCCCGCACCCTCTATGATCCGAAAATCGCTATCGGGGATGGTATCGGCAAAACCGCGCACAAGTTCGGGCGGCGTCGCGCCATCCTCCGACCCCACCAGAACCGAGGTGGGAACCGAAATGGATGCCGTGTCCGCGCGCCTGTCAAATCCGGCAATCGCAGCGCAGGTTGCCAGATCCCCTTCGACAGGCTGCCGCTCGAACATGGAGCGGGAGACGCTGAAAAGCGGATCGCCCGAGGTTCGGAAGCGCTTGCTGAACCAGCGCTCCATGATGCCATCAGTGACCGACGCCAGCCCGTCGCGGGCGATGGTCTCGATGCGCTGGTTCCAGAAATTGGGCTCACCGATTTTCGCGGCCGTATCACAAAGGACGAG
>PBNW01000035.1 GCA_002723255.1 Pelagibacterium sp.
AACGCAAGGCAAAGCGATCTACGACGGGGTGGAACGGGCCGAATTGCTCGATTTTCTCGGAGCGCAAGGACGCATCGCCGATATCGTGACGGCGGCGGACGTCTTCATGTACTGCCCGGCATTCCCACCAATTTTTGCCCTGGTCAGTCAGGTGTTGCGGCCCGGCGGGATTTTTGCGTTTTCTGTGGAGCGCCATGATGGGGCGGACAGTCAGTGGCTTCAGGCTTCGCTGCGTTTCGCGCATAATGGGGAGGCGATCCGGGCCGCTCTTGATGAGGCGGGGCTGGACATCGTGCGCGTGAGCGAGGAGACGATCCGGCGCGATCGCGGCCAGCCTGTGACCGGACTTTTGTTCGTGGCACGCAAGCCCGAAAACATTGAGGGGCTGGAGGTTTCGGACATCGATCTGGGCGTTGAAGTGCCGGCGGCGCCGATCAATTGAGCTGGTCCCCGGGGATCGGTTGCGACCCCCGGGGAGGGCTTGTCAGAAGGTCAGGTTGCACGCCCTGCGAATGGCGATCTGGACCGGCGAAGGGGGCAGGGCCGGATCGAAGACGTGTGCGGGCATCAGCGGTGGCTGGGCCATGAACTTGACGCGGCTCCCCCTGTTGGGCTGGGCTGCGTGAACCAGGAACGGGTGGCACAGATAGACCGTCCCGGCGGGGCCGGTTGCCAGCGCTTCCGGACATTTTTCCGTACCGGCAAAATTGGTGGCCATCATCTGGTGCATGGTCGCCCCTTCCTCGCCGAAGGGCAGGAGAAAGCGGGCCATATCCCTATGCGAGCCCACGCGGATGCGGGTGGGGGCATCGTCTTGTGCGACATCGGAGAACAGGAACAGCATCAGAAGGGCCCGGCCCTTCGATTTGATGTTGGCCCGGATCGAGAAGAAGTCGTTGGGATCGTCGGTCGGCAGCATGTAGCTGGCGTCGATATGCCAGCCATCGTCACCCGGCGCCTGGTCCGAAGGGAAGCGGATCGGGAATGTGCCCAGGCCCTGCGGTGCAAGCCAGCGGCCTTCGCCCACCAACTGGTTGTATGCGAAATGGAGCCGTTCGGTGTTGGCGGCCTCGCGGAACGGGGCATCGGCATAGCCGCCGAGGCGGATCACCGGTTTTGTCCAGGTCGAGGGGTCGTCGGGGTCGCAACCGATGTCGCGCCAGAGGATGGCGCGGCCCTGAGCGGCCAGATTTGCAGAAAAGGCGTTATCGAGTCTGACGAAACCGTCGGTGACAAAGGTTTCGATCTGCGCCGGGGTCAGCGAGTTTTCTGTTGCAGGCATTTGGAAAGTCCATGAATTCGCAGTGCTGCACGAGGCAATTTGCGGGCCGCCAAGCGGCCCGGCTCAAATGCTTCCGGACGGGAAGCGCCAATCAGGCGCTCAGGAAGACCGCGAACTTGTTGGACATCATCATCATGGGCGCAACACTATCGGATTTGTGATTTCCGTCAACGCTCGACGCCGGCTTGCATCAGGTACACCTGGCCGGCGATTTCGAGGCGGCGGAACAGCATTTCGGAAAGAGCGTCGTCGTTGACCAGTGTTTCGCGCCAGACGCTGTCGATCATTGCGTCCTGGCCCAGATCACGGTCGATGCCGATGAAGCGATAGGGCTGGAAATTGCGGGCCGCTTCGGGATGTTCGCCGCCGGTCCACTGATAGGTGCCCGATTCTGCGCTGGCCCAGAAGCCCAGGACGGCCAGTTCCGCAATCGTGTGCGCGGGCGTGGACAGCCCATCCACCGCGTCAGGATATTGAGCCGGCCAGTCGGGCAGGGTGCCGCTCATCTCCTGCCAGTCGGCCATATCTTCAAATGAAGCGTAGGGATCCAGGCAGGGACGACCGGTGCACTCGTCATCGGCAGCGTCTTCGGGCGAAATGATGCGGTTGGAGACCTCGCGTACCATCGCTGCATTGTTCATCAAGGGCGTGAAGACGAAACGCCAGGCCATGTGATAGCCGGTGCCGAAGTCGTCGGGCGTGCCCACATTTTCCGCGCCATAAGCCTCGATTGTATCATTGCGAATTTGCGGACCGAGATTGTAGTGGCGCAGTTCGATGAAGCTGACTGTCCCGGCGTCCCGGTCGATCATCTCGCCGTATGAAATGGCAGTGCGGGTCCGGGTCGAGGGGATGGCGCTGGTGGCCGTCAGCACGGCCTTTTCGATAGGCCCGATCGGGCCGCCGGGGGAAATCGTTTCCAAATCGAGCCAGAAGGCGTTGAGGTCCTGTTCGGTGGTTACAGGATCGAGGCGTTCAAAGCCGGGGGCTCCAACGAACTTGATGACGGCGTCGGTGACTTCGCTGCTCTGGGCGAAGGCCGGTCCGGTGAAAAGCAAAATAGCGATGGCCGAAAGTCGTTTCATTGCGCGTCCCCTGTGCATGAAAACCGGAGCCGACTATTCAGCCTGCCCCGGCATGTGGTCAAGGTCCGGGGCGGAGGTCCAACAAAAAAGGGCGCCGAAGCGCCCTTTGGAAACCTTTGGATCAGGCTGCGAAATAGTCCTGCAGCGCTCTCACCGAGAAGTTGCCGCTGCGGTAGGCGAGGATGCCCTGGACGGCTGCAACCGTGCCGGGGATGGTCGTGTAGTAGGGCACCTTGCTCATCAGAGCGGCGCGGCGGATGTCACGGCTGTCGGATACGGCCTTGACGCCATCGGTGGTGTTGATGACCAGTTGGACCTCACCGTTCTTGATGGCATCGACGATGTGCGGGCGGCCTTCGAGCACCTTGTTGATCTTGGTGCATTCGATGCCCTGTTCGGCCAGGAACCGTTGGGTGCCGCCGGTGGCGATGATCTTGAAGCCGGCATTGGCCAGGTCGCGGATAGAGTCGACGATGGTGGCCTTGTCCTCGTCGCGGACCGAGACGAAAACCGTGCCTTCACGCGGAACCTTGGTGCCGCTGCCGAGCTGGGATTTGGCAAAGGCGGTGGCGTAGTCGGTGTCGAGACCGATCACTTCGCCGGTCGATTTCATTTCCGGGCCGAGAACCGTATCGACGCCGGGGAAGCGGGCGAAGGGGAAGACTGCCTCCTTGATCGCGATGTGCTTGATTTCACGCTCTTCGAGATTGAAGGATGCGAGCTTTTCGCCAGCCATGATGCGCGCGGCGATCTTGGCGATCGGGTAACCGATGACCTTGGCGACGAAGGGCACTGTACGCGAGGCGCGGGGGTTCACTTCGAGGACGTAGAGGGTGCCGTCTTTCAAGGCGAACTGCACGTTCATCAAGCCACCGACATTGAGTGCGCGGGCCATTTCGGCGGCCTGGCGCTTGAGTTCGGCGATGATTTCGGGGCTGAGCGAATGGGGCGGGAGCGAGCAAGCGCTGTCGCCCGAATGGATGCCCGCCTCCTCGATATGCTCCATGATGCCGGCAATGAACACGTCCGTGCCATCGCACAGGCAATCGACGTCGATTTCGACGGCGCCCTGAAGGTAGCTGTCGAACAGCAAGGGATTGGCGGCGAGGACCGAATTGATCTGGCCGGTCTTGTCGTTGGGGTATTTGTGCCGGATTTCGGGCGGGACCAGTTCAGTCAGGGTGGACTGGACGTAGCGCTCGAAATCATCGGCGGAATGGCAGATGACCATGGCGCGGCCGCCCAGAACGTTGGAAGGGCGAATGACCAGCGGGAAGCCCAGCCCCTCGGCGATGATGCGGGACTGTTCGAGCGAATAGGCGATGCCGTTGCGCGGCTGGGTGAGATCGAGCCGGTTGAGAAGCTTCATGAACTGGTCGCGGTCTTCGGCAAGGTCGATCTTGTCGGGCTGGGTGCCCAGGATCGGGATGCCGGCGCGTTCGATGGCATTGGCCAGCTTGAGTGGGGTCTGGCCGCCGAACTGGACGATGACGCCGTGCAGCGTGCCGTTCTGCTGTTCGGTCTTTAGAATTTCGAGAACGTCTTCTTCGGTCAGCGGCTCGAAATAGAGGCGGTCGGAGGTGTCGTAATCGGTCGAGACGGTTTCGGGGTTGCAGTTGACCATGATGGTCTCATAGCCGGCATCGGACAGCGCGAAGGCGGCGTGGCAGCAGCAATAGTCGAATTCGATGCCCTGGCCGATCCGGTTCGGGCCACCGCCAAGGATGACGACCTTTTTTCTGTCGGTGGGGTTGGCTTCATCGGCAACCACACCGGCAAACGGGGTTTCGTAGGTCGAATACATGTAGGCCGTGGGCGAGGCGAATTCGGCAGCGGACGTGTCGATACGCTTGTAAACCGGGCGCACGCCGAGGGTGTGGCGATGGGTGCGCACGTCCTTTGACGTCTTGCCCGACAATTCCGCAAGGCGAGCATCGGAAAAACCCATGGCCTTGAGGCTGCGCATCTGGCCTTCGGTTTCCGGCAGGCCGTGTTCGCGGACCTTGGCTTCGGTGTCGACGATGGCCTGGAGCTGCTCGAGGAACCACGGGTCAATATGGCAGGCATCAAAGATCATCTGATGGTCATAGCCGCGCCGCATGGCTTCGGCGACCCAGAGCAGGCGGTCGGGGGTCGGCGTGCCCAGAGCGGCCTTGACCGCGTTTTTGTCGTCGCCTTCACCCAGACCGGGGATGCCGATTTCGTTGAGACCGGTCAGGCCGGTTTCGAGCGAGCGCAGGGCCTTTTGCAGCGATTCCGAGAAGGTGCGGCCAATGGCCATGGCTTCGCCGACCGACTTCATCGATGTGGTCAGGCGGTTGTCGGCGCCGGGGAATTTTTCAAAGGCGAAACGCGGGATCTTGGTGACGACATAGTCGATTGTTGGCTCGAACGAGGCCGGCGTGGCACCGCCGGTGATGTCGTTTTCGAGCTCATCGAGCGTGTAACCGACAGCGAGGCGCGCGGCGACCTTGGCGATGGGAAAGCCGGTGGCTTTGGATGCCAGCGCCGAGGAGCGCGACACGCGCGGGTTCATTTCGATGACGATCAGGCGGCCATCGGTCGGGTTGACGGCGAACTGAACGTTCGAGCCGCCGGTTTCCACACCGATCTCGCGCAGCACCGCCAGCGAGGCGTCGCGCATGATCTGGTATTCCTTGTCGGTCAGCGTCAGGGCCGGGGCGACGGTAATGGAATCGCCGGTATGGACGCCCATGGGATCGATGTTTTCAATCGAGCACACGATGATGCAGTTGTCCTTTTTGTCGCGGACAACTTCCATCTCGTATTCTTTCCAGCCGAGGACGGATTCCTCGATCAGGACTTCGTTGGTGGGCGAGGCGTCGATGCCGCTTTCGCAGATGGCAAGGTATTCCTCGCGGTTGTAGGCGATGCCGCCGCCCGTGCCGCCAAGCGTGAAGGAAGGGCGGATGATGGCGGGCAGGCCGATATCTTCGAGGGCCTGCAGGGATTCGATGGTGTTGTGGGCGAGGCGCGAGCGGGGGGTATCAAGCCCGATCTTGGTCATCGCGTCGCGGAACAGCTCGCGATCCTCGGCCTTGTCTATGGCTTCGGCGTTGGCGCCGATCATTTCGACGCCGAATTTTTCAAGCACGCCCATCTTGTTGAGCGAGAGGGCGCAGTTGAGCGCGGTCTGGCCGCCCATGGTGGGGAGCAGCGCGTCGGGGCGCTCCTTTTCGATGATCTTGGCAACGACTTCGGGGGTGATGGGCTCCATATAGGTGGCATCGGCGATGTCGGGATCGGTCATGATCGTCGCCGGATTGGAGTTCACCAATATGATGCGATAGCCTTCTTCGCGCAGCGCCTTGCAAGCCTGAGTTCCCGAGTAGTCGAACTCGCAGGCCTGGCCGATAATGATCGGTCCAGCCCCGATGATGAGGATGGATTTGATGTCTGTGCGTTTGGGCATGTGATACTTCTCGTACGGCAAGCGCGCGGCAGAAAAGCTGTCGCGCGTCGGACGGGGTATGGATTCTGTTGGCTAAGCGGTCTCCTTAGAGCAACCTTGTTCCGATTTCCAGCGTTAAGGAGCGGATTCTTTTACTCCTGATTGCCGCAGGGCGATTTTGCACGCGATCGGGGTGGCACAAACGGACCATCGCGTTACACTGCCAACGACCCTTCCGATGCCGTGAGTTCGATTGCGGCGCATCATTTTCATATCGAAGCAAGGAGCGCCGCCATGACGCAGCAGAGCTTTATCGAACTTTCCGATGGCAACACGATTCCGCAGGTCGGGCTGGGAACCTGGAAGCTTGACGGCGCGAACATGCAGAGTGTGGTGGAAGCGGCCATTGGCGCGGGGTATCGCCATTTCGATACGGCCTATGCCTATCGCAACGAAGCGGCGCTGGGTGCCGCACTCAAGGCGTCCGGCGTTGGCGCGGACGAAGTGTTCATCACCAGCAAGCTGCCGAGCGGGCGGCACGGGTACGATTCGACGCTCAAGACCTTCGATGAAACCATGGCCAATCTGGGGGTCGATGTGCTCGACCTCTATCTGATCCACTGGCCGATGCCCAAGACCGGCAATTTCGTCGATACGTTCAAGGCGTTCATCAAGCTCAAGGAGGACGGCCGGATCAGATCGATCGGGGTGTCCAACTTCCATCAGGCCCATCTGGAAAAGCTGATTGCCGAGACGGGTGTGACGCCTGTCGTCAACCAGATCGAGCTTTCGCCCGCATTCCAGCAAAAAGAGCTCCGGGCCTTTAACGAAGGGCTGGGAATCAAGACCGAAAGCTGGAGCCCGCTGGGCCGGGGCGATGTTCTGGAAAGCTCCACGATAAAGCAGATCGCACAAAAGCATGGCAAAACGCCCGGTCAGATCACCATTCGCTGGCATGTCCAGAACGGGCTGATCGTCATTCCGAAATCGGCCAATCCTCAGCGGATTGCAGAAAATTTCGCCGTGTTCGATTTCGAACTCGACGCCGAGGACATGGCAAAGATCGAAGGGCTCGACAGCGCGGACGGCCGGACAGGGGTCAATCCCGACGAGGCCGAATTCCTGCAGGTCTGATCCTGTTCAGACATAAAGCTTGAAGCCTTCGTGGCTTCTGGAAAAGCCGAGGCGCTCGTAAAAGCGATGCGCGTCGGCTCTTTTCTTGTTGGAGGTGAGTTGCACCATCGTGCAGCCCCGTTCCTTTGCCTTTTGGACGGCCCAAGCCATCATCTTTTCCCCGATCCGCCTGTTGCGGTGATCGGGGGACACGTGAACGCCCTCGATGGTGCAGCGCCAGCCGCCGCGGCGGAAAATGCCCGGGGTAAATGTGAGCTGGAAGGTTCCCACCGCTGCAGCGTCGAATTCGGCGATCAACAAGAGCTGGTTGGGGTCCGCAGCGATGGCCTCAAAGGCCGCCAGATAGTCCGGACCGTGCGCATCGGCGGGGTCGTCGATGCGGTCCAGCACCGTATCGTGGGCGATCAGGCCGACGATGAAAGGCAAATCGTCGGTCGTGGCGTTGCGAATGGCGAGGTCGGACATGAGGCATCTCCCGGATAAGGCGCCCATGTTTCATGATTCGGATCAGCGGGGCAGCTTGCCGATGCCCATGCGGGAAAGAAGGCCGTCTCGGCGGATGAAATGGTGGTAGAGCGCGGCGCCGATATGGATGGCCAGCAGCGCCATGAACAGCCGCGCCAGCACCCCGTGGATATCGCGGGGGGCGATGTCGTCGAGATCGGGAATGGGCGCGCCCGTGGCAAGGGCCGGAATGACGCCGCCGATGATGTTGGTGGCAATGCCGGTCGATGCCAGAACGATGATGAACACGTAGGCCAGCACATGCACCGTGGCGGCAATACGCGACTGGAGGGGCGGGATGCCGGCCAGTTCGTTCGGGCGCCGGTCGGCGAAGACCCACCAGACAATGCGGAATATGGTCAGCGCCAGTACGGTCAGGCCCAGTGCGATATGGGGGATCAGGAGGGCGCGCTTTGTGGCATCGGTATCGGCGTCCGCCGCGTTGAGGCCCAGAACGATAAGCGCCAGGACCAACAATGCGGTCACCCAGTGAACGACGATGGCGATTGTTCCGTAGCGGTCGGGTGTGCTCTTGAGGCTCATGATCGCACCTTGTGGCTGAGCGATTGAGGGGGTATATAGCATGCTATGATTATTAAATAGCATGCTATGGATACCGATGCAACGCCGTGATTCCGAAGGCTATCTGACAAATCGTGCGGCAAGGCTGTTCATGCAGGCCATGACGCGGGCCATCCGGCCGCACGGGCTGGCGAGTGCCTATGTGCCGGTGCTGTACGCGCTGAGCGAGATGCCGGAAATGACGCAGGCCGAGCTCACCGATTTTGCCGGGATCGAGCAGCCCACCATGGCGGCGACGCTCGGCCGCATGGATCGCGACGGGCTTTTGACCCGGCGCCCCGATCCGCAGGACAGGCGTAAATTGCTGATCGGGCTGAGCACTTCCGGACGTGAGAAAGTTGCCGCCATGATGGAAGCCGTCGTGCGGATCAACGGGTGTGCGGCGACGGGACTGGACGCGCAGGAACGCAAGCGGCACCGCGAACGCCTGAAAACGATGATCGGCAATCTCGAGATCCTGCTCGCTGAGGAAATAGAATAACGATGTGCCCCTGGCCCGTCGGCCAAACACTCCTTCCCGTCGGAACCAATGGTCCCGCCTTTCCGTTTCGATGCCACAACAGACTGTGAGGACAGAAAATGGTCGAACGCGAACGCGAAACGGTTGTGGTCAATTCCGGTGGTGGGGGCGGCGGAATGATCTTTGCGGTGATCGTCGCGCTGGTCGTGGTCATCGGGGTCATCTATTTCGTCAACGTCAATTCCGGTGGCGAGGGCGGAACGGTTTCCGTCGATGTTCCGGCGGTGGACGTCACGCAATAATGGCCGAGACGGGCGTCATCGAACGGCTGATCCTGGAGGATGACGGGCGTTTTCCCAACAGCACGCTTGCCGTTCTGGTCTATCGCGCCGCGATCGAACAGGGGTCCTCCGCCGAGGCATTCAAAACCCTGTTGTCGCGAAATGGGTGGCCGGCCCAATGGGTCGGCTCGATCTTTCAATATCATCACTATCACTCGACCGCGCACGAGGCGCTCGGCGTCGCCAGCGGCAGCGCGCAAATCGCTCTGGGCGGCCCGCGCAGTGTTACTGTGAGCGTGAGCGAAGGCGATGCGGTGGTGATCCCGGCCGGGGTCGCACACAAGCTCGAAAGCGCCAGCACCGATTTTGCGGTCGTTGGAGCATACCCGCCGGGTCAGGATTGGGATATCCTTACCGGCGAACACGGTGAGCGCGAGACAGCGCTTGCCAATATCTCGAATGTTCCGGCGCCCCGAACCGATCCGGTGCAAGGTGAAACCGGACCATTGCTTGAGGCGTGGAGCGAGGAATAATCCATGAAATGGCGGGGGCGTAAGCGATCGTCCAATATCGAGGATCGACGCGGCGCGAGTGGTGGCCTGTTCCGCCGTTCGTCGGGTATGGGCGGATCGGGGTTCCGCATTCCCACGGGCGGCCGATCCGGTGGCATGGGGATCGGGTTCATCGTCATCATTCTCATCGTCGGGGTCGCGCTCGGCATCAATCCCATGTCGCTGCTCGATGGTAGTCTGGGCACGGGAACCAGCGGCTCAGGATCGGTCTCGCGGCCGCTGCCCGAGGCAGGTCAGGACGATCTTGCCGATTTCGTTGCGGTGGTCGTTCAGGACACAGAGGATCTGTGGACCGAAGTGTTCGTCGAGAACGGCATGACCTACGAACCGGCTACCGTGGTGCTTTTCACCGATACCGACAGTTCGGCCTGCGGGCTGGCGGATGCGCGTACCGGACCGTTCTACTGTCCAGGCGACCAGAATGTTTATATCGACCTGTCCTTCTATGAAACGCTGCGCAGCCAGTTTGGTGCTCCAGGCGACTTCGCGCAGGCCTATGTGATCGCTCATGAGATCGGGCATCACGTGCAGAATCTTGTGGGAGTTCTCCCCGAATATTCGCGCGCCATACAATCGATGAGCGAGGAGGAGGCCAATGCCTATTCGGTGCAGATCGAGTTGCAGGCCGACTGCTATGCGGGGATTTGGGCGAGTTATGTGGGCGAGGAAAACCTGCTCGATGATGGAGACGTCGAGGAGGCGATCAACGCCGCCGAGCAGATCGGGGACGATGCCATTCAAAGTCGCACGCAGGGTGTGGTTATCCCCAAGACCTTTACGCATGGCACTTCGGCGCAGCGCCAGGAGTGGTTCGAGCGTGGGTATGCTACGGGTGATGTCGGGGAATGCGACACGTTTTCGGGCGCTATCTGAAAACCGCACCTGATCCGAAAAGTGAAGGGCCTCAAGTTCTGATTCAACTTGAGGCCCGCCTTTCATGTTGAGTCCGGAACGCGGGCCAAGCCCCTGTTCCAGAATCGCTTTTCCTTAGAGCGTTATGCGATAGACGCCAAAGCCCGCTTCGCTGGTTTCGCCGGTCGGCTCGATGGTGACTGCGGTGACATCGGCCAGGTGCTGTTCGGCGGCGGGGCCGGTTTCAAACAACACGGTGGTGTCGCCCAATGCGGCCAGCGACCAGTTGCTGTCGGCGGCCGGATCGATGGTGCCCTGTTCGACGATGTAGCGCACGATCAGGTCGCGGTTGGTGTCGGGTCCCATGAAGATGATCTTGTCGGGGCCGACGCCGGGGAAGCCGCCACCACCGCCAGCGCGGTAGTTGTTGGTTGCGACAACGAACCGGGCCTCGGGATCGATGGGTTCGCCGTCATACATCAGATCGACGATGCGCTCGGCCTCGGGGTTTTCCAGAGCGCCGCCATCGGCGGCATATTTGGACGGCTGAGAGACGTCGATCTTGTAGGTCACGCCGTCGATCACGTCGAAATTGTAGGACGGGAAGGACGGATTGATGAGCGTGGCATCGCTCGAACCGGGTTCGACCTGATTGAAGATACCGGCCGAGCGTTCGAGCCATTCCTTGACGTCGGCGCCGGTCAGCAGCACTGCCTGGATGGTGTTGGGATAGAGATAGAGATCGGCAACGTTGCGGATGGCAACCGGGCCGACCGGGACATCGGTATAGTATTCCGGGCCGCCGCGACCACCGGCCTTGAAGGGGGCTGCCGCCGAGATGATCGGAATGCCTTCCCATTCGGTGCCGGCCATCATCTGCTCGAGATAGGCCTTCTGGGCGATGTTGACGATCTGGACCGAGGGATCGTCGGCCACCAGCGCGAAATAGGAATGCAGCGGTGCAGCGGTTTCGCCCACCGGGCGGCGGACATAATCCAGCGTTGCCTGGTGTTCTTCATCGACCGCCTCGGTGACGGTGTCTTCGGATTCGACGGTCGGGGTAACCGCTCCATCGACACGCTCATAGATGGGGCGCGCTTCGGAGGTGTGGGACAGGACCGACCAGGTGCCTGCATCGTCGACTTCGAGCAGCAGGTCGACAAGGCCCATATGGCTGCCCCAGAAACCGGCCATGACGGCGGGCGTGCCGTTGAGCGTGCCGGCTTCGATATCGACGCCTTCGATGCCTTCATAGTCAGGGCCGGGGAAGACGAGGTGCTGGTGGCCGGCGAGGATCACATCGATGCCCTCGATCGCGCCGAGCTGGAGCGAAACGTTTTCCATCATCGGGGAGGCTTGGCCACCCTCGATGCCGCCGTGGTTCATGGCGACGATGATATCGGCACCTTCTTGGCGCATGATGGGCACGTAGTGCTCTGCGGTTTCGATGATGTCGCGCGGGGCGACCTTGCCGGACAGATGCGCGGAATCCCAGGTCATGATCTGGGGCGGGACGAAGCCGATCAGGCCGATGCGGATTGTGCGGGTTTCACCAGCGCCGTCGGTCAGTTCCTTTTCGACGATCACATAGGGTTCAAACAGCGTGTCGTCATCGGCAATGTTGTCGGGCAGAGTCTCGCCGCGCACGATATTGGCGAGGACGACGGGAAATTGCGCACCGGCAATGGCGGCTTCTAGAAATTCGAGGCCATAGTTGAATTCGTGGTTGCCGATGGTGCCGGCGTCATAGCCCAGCGCGTTCATGGCCGCGATGGTGGGATGGATATCCTCGTCGTCCACACCGCGTTCGTAAGCGACATAGTCGCCCATGGGGCTGCCCTGGAGCATGTCGCCATTGTCGAGCAGGATGGCATTGCCGGCTTCGGCGCGGATGTTTTCGATGATCGAGGCGGTTCGCGCCATGCCGAGGGTGTTGTCCTCGCGGTCCGCATAATAGTCGTAGGGCAGCAGGTTGACGTGAATGTCGGTGGTTTCGAGGATGCGCAGATGGGCCTGATTGGCCTGCGCCATTGCTGCAAAGGGATGCATGACGATAGCGGCTGCGCCGACCGAAGCCGTGCCCGCAAGAAAGGCGCGGCGGCTGATTGAAAGGTTATGATGCATGATGTCCCTCCGAAAGGACGCTGGGGTTTGTTGAATCACCAAGAATGATGCAAGGCGCTCGTCTCCCCATTGCCGCAGTTTTCTGACGGCCCGATGACGGACGCGTGAATAAGGTCCTCCTTTTTTATCGTTTGGTCAAATTATGACAGCGCACTCTGTGGAAATTTCCACCGGGCTGCTGACACCGTGTGTCACGGCCTCGCGCTAAATTCGCCTGAACACCAAGCGGAGAACATCAATGAGCGTGAAAACCTACCATGGCAGTTGCCAGTGCGGAGCGGTGCGGTTCGAGGCCGAAATCGACCTCTCCGAGGGCACGGGGAAGTGCAATTGCACGAGCTGCAGGAAGCGGCGGTGGTGGAGTGCGAGCGTCAAGCCGGATGCGTTTCGGGCGCTGGCGGGCGAGGACACAATGGTTCCCAATCGCGCGGGGACGGCGCTGTTCTGCCCGGGATGCGGGATTGCCCCGTTCGGGCGGGTTGCCAAGGCGGAATGGAACGATGGAGAGAGCGTTTCGATCAACGTCGCGTGTCTGGACGACGCAACGCCGGACGAACTGATCGCCGCGCCGGTCACCTATTATGACGGACTGAACGACAATTGGTGGGCGGTGCCGAGCGAAACCCGGCACCTATGAAAACTATTCGGCGAGCACTTCCATACCCTTCTGTTCGCGCACCAGGTTGATGAAGCGCTTGAACAGGTAATGGGCGTCGTGGGGGCCGGGGGAAGCCTCGGGGTGGTACTGGACCGAAAAGATCGGCTTGCCTTCGACGGCGAGACCGGCGTTCGACCCATCGAACAGCGAAGTGTGGGTTTCGACGATCCCGGCGGGCAGGCTGTCGCGGTCGACGGCAAAGCCGTGGTTCATCGAGGTGATCTCGACCTTGCCGGTGGTCAGGTCCTTGACCGGATGATTGGCGCCATGGTGGCCCTGATGCATCTTTTGGGTCTTGCCGCCGAGGGCGAGGCCCAAAAGCTGATGGCCGAGGCAGATGCCGAAAACGGGCTTGCCGGACTCGATGATTTTTTTGATGGTCGGCACCGCATATTCACCAGTGGCCGAGGGATCTCCAGGGCCGTTGGACAAAAATATGCCATCAGGATTGTGGGCCATGATGTCTTCAATAGTGGCGGTGGCCGGAACGACAGTCACGCGGGCACCCTGATCGGCTATGCAACGCAGGATGTTGCGCTTGGCACCGTAGTCGATGGCCACGACATGGAAATCGGGGTTTTCGACGCGACCATAGCCTTCGCCCAGCCGCCAGCGGGTTTCGTCCCATTTATAGGTCTGGGTGGTCGAGACGTCCTTGGCGAGGTCGAGACCTTCGAGGCCCGGGAACTGGTCGAGTTCGACCTTGAGGGCGGCGTCGTTGAAATTGCCGTCCGGCGCATGGGCGATCACGGCATCGGCCATGCCCTTTTCCCGGATCAGGGCGGTCAGGGCGCGGGTGTCGAGCCCGGCGATGCCGATGATGCCGCGCTTCTTGAGCCAGGCGTCGAGCCGTTCGGCGGCGCGGTAGTTGGACGGGCTGGTGACGTCGGCCTTGATGACGGCACCGCGGATGCCCGAGGCTGCGGCCATGTTGACGGTCTCGATGTCTTCGTCATTGGCGCCGACATTGCCGATATGGGGGAAGGTGAAGGTGATGATCTGGCCGGCATAGGAGGGATCGGTCAGAATTTCCTGGTATCCGGTCATGGCGGTGTTGAAGCACACTTCGCCGACGGCCGTGCCCACAGCGCCGATGCCCTGGCCCTCGAGACGCGTTCCATCGCGCAGGATGAGGACTGCGGTGGGGGCGGATTCTTTCCAACCGGACACGGGGCTTCTCCATTTTTCGTACATCAGGTCAGGCGCGCGGAACCTCCGGCCATGATCGCCGTTTGGTGGTTCTCTTCCGCCCTATATTGAATTTGCGCGAACCTATTTGAAGGGCAGGGCGCGGTCAACCGAGTCCTTTGCAATTGAAAATATTGCAAATCAATGGCTTAGCGGAAATTGAGCGGGCGATTGGCTTTGCGGACACGCTTGGGCTATAGGAACGGCACCAAAACAGGACAACAAACCTCAAGGGAAACCGATCATGCGCGATCAGATCAGTGCTGCCATGAAGGACGCCATGAAGGCGCGCGACGGCCGCCGGACGACGACGCTGCGACTCATCAATGCCGCCATCAAGGACCGCGAAATCGCGGCGCGGGGCGAGGGCAAGGATGGTATCGGGGACGAGGACATCCTTGCCATCCTGCAAAAGATGGTCAAGCAGCGCGAGGAATCGGCGGCCCTTTATTGCCAGAACGGGCGGCCCGAGCTCGAAGCGCAGGAGCGCGAGGAAATCGAGATCATCAAGGAGTTCCTGCCCAAGCCGCTGACCGAAGCCGAGGTCGATGCGGCGATCAAGGCGGCCATTGCCGAAACCGGGGCCGAAGGGCTGCGCGACATGGGCAAGGTGGTGGGCGTGCTCAAAGCGAAATATCCCGGGCAGATCGATTTCGGGCAGGCCTCCAAGCAGGTCAAGGCACAACTGGGCGCCTGATCTTTTCTCCTTTAGATATCAGGCGTATTGTTCCCGGGTTGTTGCGGCTTAGGGGACTATCATGGCTGATGAAAAGAAGTCGTCTCGCTTTCCTTCTATTCTGACCGGGCTTCGCGGCGTATTGATGCTGCTCGTGGGGATTTATGCCGTGCTGTTTCCCGGCGCGGCTCTTTTGGTGCTTACCACCTTTGCGGCGGCGCTGTTCGTCATCGACGGCGCGCTGGGGCTCTGGGCGATCACATTCGGGGGCGGCAGGACCGGCAATTTCTGGTTCGACGTGGTGCGCAATGCCCTCTCGATCGTCGTGGGCATTCTGATCCTTATCTCGCCGCTGCTGGGCGCGCTGGTTACGGCGACGTTCCTGGTTTATCTCGTGGCTTTTCAGGCCATTTTCGTGGGCGCCATGGAAATCGTCGTGGTCGTCCGCGAACGCCAGCTCTACGCCAAGATCTGGCCAGTGCTGCTCAGCGGCGCTCTTTACGTCCTGTTCGGGCTGTTGCTCGCCTTCTGGCCATTCGAGGCAGCAGTGGCTCTGGTGATGGTTGGCGGGGTGCTGATGATGGTCTTTGCCTTCGGCCTGCTTGGGCTTGCCTGGCGGCTCTGGCAAGCGGGTCATTGAGGCTGTGAATAAGGAGGAAAAGCGCGGCAACAGGTGACAAAGCACCAACCAGCGCTTACCTAAAACGCATGCGCTTTTCCGATCATTTTCTGGACGAGATTCGAAACCGCCTGCCGATCACGCAGGTGGTGGGCGAGCATGTCGTCTGGGACAAGCGCAAATCCCAGCCCGGCAAGGGCGATATGTGGGCCTGCTGCCCCTTCCACGGTGAAAAGAGCCCCAGCTTTCACGCCGATGACCGGCGGGGGCGCTATCACTGTTTCGGGTGCGGGGCGAGCGGGGACCATTTCCGCTTTCTGACCGACAAGACCGGGATGAGCTTTCCCGAGGCGGTGGAACTCCTGGCCGGACGGGCCGGCGTCCCCATGCCGGCGCGGGACGAAAAGGCGGAAAAGCGGGCCGAGGCGAGACGGTCGCTTCACGACGTCATGGAACTGGCGACAGCCTATTTCGTCGAGGCGCTGGCCCACAATGTGGGCGCACGGGCGCGTGGCTATCTGCTCGAGCGCGGCGTATCCGGCGCCATGCAGCAGCGGTTCAGAATCGGGTTTGCACCTGACAGCCGCAACGGGCTGAAAGAGTTTCTTGCGGCGAACGGTGTTTCGGCAAGGGAAATGGCCGAGACCGGGCTGGTCGTCCATGGTGAAGACATTTCGGTGCCCTATGACCGGTTCCGCAACCGGCTGATGTTTCCCATTACCGATTTTCGTGGGCGGGTTATCGCGTTTGGCGGGCGGGCGTTGAGCGCGGACGTGGCGGCGAAATATCTCAATTCGCCGGAAACCGAGCTCTTTCACAAACGCCAGACGCTCTATAACGGGCAGGCGGCACGGCAGGCCGGATATGACGGCAAGCCGCTGATCGTTGTCGAAGGCTATCTCGATGTTATCGCCGCGGTCGCGGCCGGGTTCGAGGGGGCCGTGGCGCCGCTCGGGACGGCGCTGACCGAAGATCATCTCAACCTTCTTTGGCGTATGACCGATATTCCGGTGCTGTGTTTCGACGGCGACAGCGCCGGGATGCGGGCGGCGGAGCGCTCGGTCGATATCGCGCTTCCCCTGCTCAAACCCGGAAAGAGCGTTTCGATCGTCACGCTTCCTGGTGGGCTCGATCCGGACGATCTCATCAAGCAGCAGGGGCGGCAGGCCTTTGCCGATCTTGTCGCCGGCGGCCGGTCACTGGCCGATGCCGTATGGGCCATGGAGACGGCAGGGGGAATTCCCGAAGCGCCCGAGCAGCGTGCGGCGCTGGAAGCGCGGCTGCGTGAACGGGCAGCACGGATCGCCGATGTTTCGGTGCGGCGCCATTACAGCCAGGCGTTCGATGAAAAAATTTCGTCGCTGTTTATCTCGACGCGCGGGCAGTATCGGCGCGACGGGCGAAACAATGGATATGAGCAGCGGCGGACCGGTCAGCGCGGCAACCCCAAGATGCTCGTCTCGGACACGCTGCGCAATTCACGGCTCTTGAAGGGCGCTGCGACGCCCGGTGTGATCCCCCGCGAAGCGGTGATCCTGATGAGTCTGGTCAATCATCCCGAACTGGCTCAGGCCCGGCTCGAGGCGCTGGCGGAAATCGAATTCCAGTCCTTGCCGGCGCGGCAGGTTCTGGCGGCCTTTCTCGACCTTGTGACCGTCCACCCGGACCTGGGACCGAACGGGATCGCCGAGGCGCTGATCGCGCGCGGGCATGGGCCGGTGCTCGACAAAATGCGCAGCCAACTGTCGCGGCAAGGGATATGGCAGGCCGATGCCGAGACTGCACAATCGGACGCCGAAACAGGATTAAAACACTCGCTGGCCTTGCATTACAAATCCGTTCAACTAAATAGGGAACTCAAAGCAGCCGAACTGGCGCTAGGCGAAGACCTGAGCGAAAACGCATTCGAGCGGCTGCGTGACATCCAGAATCAGATTTCCAGTGTCGACGGTACTGAGGCATTGATCGAGGGATTTGGTTCGCTATCCGGGCGTGCGACGCGGAGTCTTTGAAAAAAAGATGATTCGTGTCTGTGCGCTTTTGCGTGTATGGAGCGCTCCTGCAGCAAAAGGATTCGAATCAGAATCAGGGTTGTTTCGCATTACCTAAGCGATTTGTTAACCCTGTGATGTCTTTCAATCCCAGTTCCAGTGCGATCATCGGGTGATGACACCAGTGCCGCAAACCATGGTGCGGCTCAGGAGAGCGAACTATATGGCCACCAAGGCAGCCAACCAGACCAAGACCGAGACCGACAGCAAGCCGGAATCGCAGACCGAAGCACCCGATGGGCCGCTTCTCGATCTTTCCGATGCCGCCGTCAAGAAGCTCATAAAGACCGCCAAGAAGCGCGGTTATGTGACCTATGAAGAGATCAATGCGGTTCTGCCTTCGGAAGAAGTGACCTCCGAGCAGATCGAAGACATCATGGCCATGTTCTCGGACATGGGCATCAATGTCGTCGACGAGGACGAGGTCGAAGAGGCCGAGGCCGACAACAGCAGCGACGACGAAGGCGGCGAGATCGCGACGACGGGGACCACGGCGGTCGCCAATACGTCCAACGCCAAGTCCGGGTCCGACAGGACCGACGATCCGGTGCGCATGTATCTGCGTGAAATGGGATCGGTCGAACTGCTCAGCCGCGAGGGCGAAATCGCCATCGCCAAGCGCATCGAGGCCGGCCGCGAAACCATGATCGCCGGGCTGTGCGAGAGCCCGCTGACCTTCCAGGCCATCATCATCTGGCGCGACCAGCTTGCCGAAGGCGAGATCTTGCTGCGCGACATCATCGATCTCGAAGCCACCTATGCCGGGCCGGATGCCAAGATCGCCGACGCGACCGCTGGCAATGACGACGAGGACGAAGACGAGGATGCTCCGGCTCCCGCTGGTGTATCGTCGACGGCTTCCGCTGCCCCGGCAGCGCGCACCGAACGGCCCGGACGGGCCGAGGGGGGCGAAGAAGATGGGGCAGCGGCCAGCGGCGAAGGCGGTCAGACCGACGACGATGACGATGACGACGAGTACGAGAACAATCTCTCGCTCTCGGCCATGGAGGCTGAACTCAAGCCCCAGGTCGTCGAGACATTCGATCGGATTGCCGAGACCTATGGGCGGATGCGCAAGGTCCAGGATCAGCATGTCGAAGACCAGCTTGCCGCCAAGTCTCTGGACGTCGGCGAAGTCAAGGAACTCGATGCCTGGCGCACCCAGGTGATCTCGGACGTCAAGTCCCTCTCGCTCAATGCCAGCCGTATCGAAAGCCTTGTCGAGCAGCTCTACGACATCAACAAGCGCCTCGTGCGCAATGAGGGCCGTCTGCTGCGTCTTGCCGAGAGCTACAAGATCAAGCGCGACGATTTCCTCAACGCCTATTACGGGTCCGAACTCGACCCCGATTGGGCCGACAAGGTGTTCGGGCGGTCCGAAAAGGGCTGGGCGGATTTCGTGTCGCGCGAGCGGGCAACGATCGATGAGCTGCGTGCTGAAATCCAGACGCTGGCCACCGAAACCGGGCTCGATATCGCCGAATACCGCCGCATCGTTTCCAAGGTGCAAAAGGGCGAGCGCGAAGCTGCCATTGCCAAAAAGGAAATGGTCGAGGCCAATCTGCGTCTCGTGATCTCGATTGCCAAGAAATACACCAACCGCGGATTGCAGTTCCTCGATCTTATCCAGGAAGGCAATATCGGGCTGATGAAGGCCGTCGATAAATTCGAATATCGCCGCGGCTACAAGTTCTCGACCTATGCCACGTGGTGGATCCGGCAGGCGATCACCCGCTCGATCGCCGATCAGGCGCGCACCATCCGTATTCCGGTGCACATGATCGAAACGATCAACAAGATCGTGCGGACCAGCCGCCAGATGCTCCATGAAATCGGTCGTGAGCCGACGCCGGAAGAGCTTTCCGAAAAGCTGCAGATGCCGCTCGACAAGGTGCGCAAGGTTCTCAAAATCGCCAAGGAGCCGATTTCCCTCGAGACGCCGATTGGCGACGAGGAGGATTCGAACCTCGGGGATTTCATTCCCGACACCAACGCGATCCAGCCGATCGACGCGGCGATCCAGTCGAACCTGCGCGAGACCACGACCCGGGTTCTCGCCTCGCTGACGCCGCGTGAAGAGCGTGTGCTGCGCATGCGCTTCGGTATCGGCATGAACACCGACCATACGCTCGAGGAAGTGGGCCAGCAGTTCTCGGTCACGCGTGAGCGTATTCGCCAGATCGAAGCCAAGGCGCTTCGCAAGCTCAAGCATCCCAGCCGCAGCCGCAAGCTGCGGAGCTTTTTGGACAACTAGTCCGCTTGGCGTTAGGCTAGAGACAAATCGGGGCGGCCATTGGCCGCCTCGTGCATATGGAGGGTTCGAGATGTCGTTTTGGAAAAATCTGTTCGGCGCTGGCGGTGACAGGCAGCCGGCCGCGGCCAGCATCGACGCTCAGGAAGAATTCGAAGGCTATCTCATCAAGGCGACCCTGATGAAATCGGGCGGCGAATATCAGGTCGCGGGCACCATCGAGAAGGAAATCGATGGGGAGACCAAGACCTATTCATTTATTCGCGCCGACAAATTTTCCGACAAGGACGATTGTGCAGCGGCCACCCTGGGCAAGGGCCGGCAGATCATCCGCGAACAGGGCAAGTTCCTGTTCGATTAAGTCGACTTTACCGCAAAATCAATCATGGGCTGTCGCCTCGGCGACGGCCCTGTTCAGTTTCAGATTGGATTTATCATGGCCAGAAAGCCAACCATGCGCACGGAATTCGTGCTTTTCGACATCGTTTATGAGGATGGCAGCCAACGGTCCAACCGCAAGGTCGACGCGAGCCTGCTCGGTGGCCTGGACGGCGACGAGCCCGCACTGACCTCCATCATGGATCAGGATCGGGCCATTTCAGAGAAATCGGGCGTGCCGCCGCTCAAGATCATCTCGATCAAGCGCAGCGGCAAAAAATAGGGAGCTGGACGGTCAGGACGTGCTGACTGTCGGTTCGGGAACGATTTCCGGGCGGCCCGTCGAATCCTCGCTGCCCACCGTTAGGGCAAACCACCCAAAGGCCAGGACAATAACGATTGCTGCCACCCGCAGCACGATAGAGCCCGCGCCTGTGTGGCGCGTCTGGTCGGGTTCGAGATAGGTCATGGCAACCTCCCGCTTCCGTGTTCGGTCAATGTTAAGCATAAAGCCGGCGATTCGTTCCCCGAAAATTTAGAGCCGTTCAGGATTTGATTGGATCAAATCCTTGGCTCTAAACCCTTGTTTTGTCGCGTGTCCGAACCGCCAAACCGTTTCCATCCCCGATCGCGTCGAGGACATGCTCTTGCTGGACACGCTCTAGCGTGCGGCAGCCTTGTGAATCTCCGTGACCAGAGCGTCGGGCAGGCTGAGCCGGTTGGCCAGCGTTTCGAGATAGGCGCGCTCGGTTGCCGTATCGGCCTCGATAGCCACCAGCGATGCCGCGTAAATTTCGGCGGCGTGTTCGGGCGTATCGGCACCGCGCACCACCGCTTCGATGTCGAGCGGGGTTGAAAGTTCGTCAAACACGAACGCCTTTTCCTGGGCCGAGAGCTTCATGTCCTCGAGCCGCTGGAAGATACGCTCTTTTTCATCGGCATCGATGCGGCCATCGGCTTTGGCGGCGGAGATCATGGCGCGCACAAGCGCCTTGCCCAGCGCTTCCTGCGCGGTCTCGTCGGACGGCGCGGGCATGAAGGGGCCTTCGGGCGGGGTTTCGACATCTGGGGCGGTGTTGTCCTGCCGGCTTTTTTGCCAGGCGTTATAGGCAAGACCACCGATTGCTGCGAGGGCGCCGTATTTGGCGATCTTTTTGATGCCTCCGCCGCCCAGCAGCATACCCGCAGCAAGGCCCGCTGCGCCTGCACCCGCGGTGCGCTGCATGTTGGGGTCGGTCTTGAGGGCCGTTACGATCTTGTCGATGTCGAACATTGCGTAAAAAGAATCTCCGATAATTGCCGAAGCCCACAGATGGGGATTGCGGGCAAACTGCGCAAGAATTCTTTCCAATCTTTAAGGGTGGACCGTATCGTTGCGATGGGACGAGTAGGGAATCTGCAATGGAAAAGGTCGACTTCAAAAAACAGCTCAAAGCGTTGTACGGCCCGACCAGATCCAGGGGCCTCCACGTCGTCGAGGTGCCGACCATGCGGTTCCTGATGATCGACGGGCATGGCGACCCCAATGCGGCACGGTCCTATCGCGAGGCGGTCGAGACGCTTTTTGCGGTCGCCTACCCGCTTAAATTTGCTTCCAAGACACAGCTCGGTCGGGACTACACGGTTCCGCCGCTCGAGGGGCTGTGGTGGGCAAAGGACCTGCGCAGTTTTGCCGCCCGCGACAAGGATAAATGGCACTGGACCATGATGATCATGGTGCCCGACTGGATCGGTCCGGCCATGATCGCGGCGGCCATCGAAACGGCGCGGGCCAAGAAAGGGCCGGCAGCGCTCGACCTCCTGCGGGTGGAGGCGCTCGAGGAAGGCAGGGCCGTTCAGGTGCTTCATATCGGCCCCTACGATGACGAAGGGCCGATCCTGGCCCGGATGCACGAGCATTACATACCCGACAATGGCTGGGTGCCGACGGGCAGGCATCACGAAATCTATCTGGGCGATCCGCGCAAGACCGCTCCGGAGAAACTCCGGACCATATTGCGACAGCCGGTAAAGGAAAGGCCGGGGGATTAACCCCGGCCTTGTTGCTTGATCGGTATGGGTCGTGCTTATCCGGCGGCGCCGTTCATCGGGGTGATGAGCGGGGTAATGCGGCGGATCGTAACGCGACGGTTGGTGCGCTCGGCGGCCTGCGTGTTGACCTTGAGGTAGCGCTCGCCATAGCCCTGCGTGGCAAGGTTTTCGGCGGGAACGCCATAGACGCGGGTCAATGCATAGGCAATTGCCTCGGCACGGCGATCGGACAGGGCCAGGTTGGAGACGTCCGACCCCACGGCATCGGTGTGGCCTTCGATCAGGAAGGTTTCCGCAGGATTTTGCCTGATCAGCGCCAGCATGGCGTTGGCGGTGGCCGAGAGCGTGCCGATCTCGCTTTGCGAAATGTTGGCGCTGCCGGTCTCGAAGGTCAAATCGGCAATCTCGAGACGACGGACCATGTCGCGCAGACGGGACGAGCGCTTGACCTCGTCAATCGTGTAGTAACGCTGGATGGTCTCGACCGGCGGCTGGTCGAGGAAGGTCGCGACCTGCTGCTCGTTGGCGGCCGAAGCGTTGAGCACATATTCGCTGGCCGGAATATTGAGCTGCAGCGGCGGCAGTTGACGGCCCGGATCGATCCAGCGGCCCTGTTCGTCATAACGGCGATAGCTGGGGTCGACATAGACGAGCAGGATTTCACGCCCATCGGGCTCGATGCGCGAGCGGCGGATAACATCGCCATACCGGTCGCGGATCGTTACGATGCGGCTGCCATCGGCCCGCAGGATGGTTTCGCGGGTGCGGTCATCGGACAGGTCCTCGACATAATACTGCTGATCGTCGGGATAGATGATCCGCGGCGTGTCGGGCGTGTTGATGAACTGGTTGGCGCCAATTGCAAAAATCGTGGCCAGACCGATTGTGGCGATGACCTCTGCATTGGATGGGCCTTCACGAACCGGGCCAACGAGAACGCCACCCTGCTGATTGGCCTGTGGCTGGCCCGACCCTTCCTGGAGCTGGGCACTGGCCGAGGCCGATTCGGCTTCTTCGACCTCCTGGATCGAGACTTCCTGGCGGCCCTGACCTTCTTCAGTGTCGATCGAGGGAATTTCGGTCACGTCGAGCGGCTCGGCAGCAGGGGCCGGCTCTTGAGGGGTTTCGCTCTGGGCTTCAGCTTCAGCTTCAGCTTCAGCTTCGGCCTCAACTTCGGCTTCGCCTTCACCCTCAGCCGCCGGCTGGTTCTGCTCGTCGTCCATGACGCCCGAGGCCGTGTCCTTGTCGCTGTCGAGCAGCGGGGCGACTTCGCTTTCGTTGGTGCCTTCAGGAACAATCTCGCCCTGAACGTTGCCTTCGAGAACGATATTGTCGTCCATTTCCTGGGCCGGCGCTTCACCTTCGAGCGGCGCTTCATCTTCCGCCGCCGCTTCCTCTTCAGGGGCAGCGGGCGTTTCGGCCATGCCGTCGAGCTCTGCCTGAACGTCGATGATGTCGAGTTCGATGTCAAAGCCGGTCAGGCACGCATCGAGATCGGTTTGTCCAAGTGCTTCACAGATGCCCTGGAGTTCGGCTTCGGCATCGGTCACGGCCTGTGCGGCCGCGCTGGTATCGCCACCAGCGGCAACCGCTGCTTCAAATTCAGCAACTGCGGTTTCGTATGCGGTTACCGCTTCAAGCAGGGAGGCAGGGGCCGAGGAGTCCGCATCGGCAGCAGGCTGCTCGGCAGGCATGGCAGACTCGGCTGCAGGAGGTTCGGGAGCCGCCGGTTCAGGCTCTTCCATTGTTTGGGGCGCAGGAGCGGGCTCTTCAGCCGGAGCAGGTTCGGGCTGAGGGGCGGGCTCTTCAGCCGGAGCAGGCTCTTCAGCCGGTGCCGGAGCCGGTTCCTCCGCCGGAGCGGGTTCGGCTTCTGCGGGAGCGGCCTCGGCGGGAGGAGCAGGCTCCTCTACGGGCGCGGGTTCCTCTACGGGCGCTGGTTCTTCAGCGGGCTCCGCTTCAGGTGCCGGGGCCTCAGGTTCAGCGGCGGCTTCTGCTTCGGCTTCGACCGCCATTTCAGCCTCGGGGGCCGGAGCGGCAGGTGCTATCTCGCCTCTTTCGAACATGGCGATGCAGGCATCGATATCGGTTTGTCCGATTGCGGCGCACAGGGCGCCCAGTTCGTCGCGCGCGGCGGCCAGAGCTTCCTCGGCTGCGGCGGCATCACCGCCAGAGGCCTCGGCTGCCTCAACGGCGGCCTGGGCCTCGAGATAGGTCTGGATGGCGCCGGCCAGGGCCGGAGGCGCGGCCTGAGCCACGGTAAGGTCGGCATTGCCGCTTTGCGCAAAAAGCGGCGCCACAGGGGTGCCGAGCATGAGCATAGCGGTACTGGTCAAGAGCAATTGTTTGAGCTTCATGGGATTTTCTCCTCTGCCCCCCGGCAAATGATGTGGCCGCTCACGCGGTCACACGAAAGGGATGGATAACATCGTCAAAATGACGCCAAGCTGAACAAGAAAAGGGGCGTGCCGTAACGACACGCCCCAAAGTCTGAAATCTTACTGGGCAGGAGCCGGCTCTGCGGGAGCAGCTTCGGCGGGTGCGGCCTCAACAGGGGCAGTTTCAGCCGGAGCCGATTCCACCGGTGCGGTGGCCTCGGGGGCCGCTTCGAGTGCCGGAGCGGGTTCGGTTGCCGGCGCCGTTTCCGTCATGGGTGCGGGCTCGGTCGCCGGAGGCGTGGTTTCAACTGCGGTGGGAACGGTGTTGACGGGGGCGGGTTCTCCGCCGCTCAGCGCAATAAAGCCAATAATCAGCACCGCGAGAACAAGCACGCCGCCGATCCACCAGCCGGCGCTGCCGCCGGAATTGACTGCATAGACGCGCTCGCGCTCGGTGCGATTGCGATCCGTGTAGTCGCGATCAATATCAGCCATTTTCTATCTCCATTCATTTCAACACCGAAGGCGGATAGCCGCGATAGGGTGTCTGGGGTCGAGCGCGTGCCGTTCAAGGGCATTGCAGAAGGGGCAGTGCAAACCCACGAGACGGCACGCGCTCGAGATGTCACAAAAACGCGATCAACCCGTTTGGGTTCCGCGCCGCCTTTGCGATAGGGTTGCGCAGACGATTGGAGACGGTGCGCAATGCAGCAATCGAGCGAGATACTGGAGATCACCACGCGCGGGCAGGGACTCTATGAATTTACGCCCGATATCGGGCGTTTCATGGCATCGAATCCCGTTCGCGACGGGCTGTTGACGGTCTATTGCCGGCACACCTCATGCTCATTGCTGATCCAGGAAAATGCCGATCCCGATGTCCAAACCGACCTCAGATCGTTCTTTGCCCGGTTGGTGCCGCCCGGTATGGACTGGGTCGTCCACACAACCGAGGGGCCCGACGACATGCCCGCCCATATCAAATCGGCGCTGACCCAGACCTCGATATCCATTCCGGTGATCGATGGCCGGCCGGTTCTGGGGACGTGGCAGGGCCTCTATCTTTTCGAACATCGCAACGCGCCGCATCGGCGACAGATCGTCATGCACGTCCTGGGAGAAGGCTAGACTGGCCCTGCGCCCGGGGTCGACAGATGCCGACAAGTGCCCGATAGTCTCTGTGTCCGGTCGACGGCGAGAGAGTCGGGCGGCCATCAATTTCTTGCATCAGGGCGCATGACTTCCCCGCGCTCAGGAACAGACGTCCTTGTCCGATATCATCACACATTTTCTCCCCTTCGCCATTGGGTTGGCGCTGACCGGGGCGGTGTCCGGCGTCATGGCCGGCCTGCTCGGCATCGGAGGCGGGATCATCATGGTTCCGGCCATGGTGCTTGCCTATCAACTGCTCGGCTACAGTCCCGAAATCATCATGCATGTGGCCGTCGGCACCTCGCTGGCCGTCATCATTCCCACCGGAATGCGCAGCGCGCGCGCCCATAACAAAAGGGGCGCCGTGGACCACAGGATCGTCAGGCTGTGGGCACCCTGGATCGTTGTTGCCTCGCTTCTGGGCGGGCTCATGGCAGGGCTCTACAGCGCTGCGGCGCTCAAGATCATTTTTGGCGTGATGGCGTTGTTCATAGCGCTCAACATGGCGTTGCCGGTTCAGCGCAGGCTGATGGAATCGCTGGCGGGCGTGCCGATGGTCAATCGTATCTCAGCGGCGGTGATCGGCTATATATCGGCACTCATGGGAGTTGGCGGCGGATCGCTGACCGTGCCGACGCTTACGGCGTTCGGAACGCCCATTCACACCGCGGTGGGAACCAGTTCGACGCTCGGCGTCATTCTTGCCGTTCCAGCGGTCGTCGGGTTCGTCATCTCGGGATGGGGCGCGGCGGGCACACCACCCTTTAGTGTCGGCTTTATCAACATCCCCTCGTTCATTCTCATTGGCGGCCTTGCGACACTGACCGCGCCGATTGGCGTGGCGCTGGCCCACAGGCTCGATGCGAGGCTGCTCAAGATCGTGTTTGCGATCTTCCTTGTGGTTGTGGGCGGGCGGATGATCCTGCAGGCGCTCGGCGTCTGACAAAAAAGGCCGGATCCAGAGGACCCGGCCGTTTTCAATGGTCCATGGTATTGGACTATTGGTTGTCGTCCTCGATTTCCCATTCGATGGTCGCAGTGATCGAATAGGACATTTCGCCCGCTTCCACGGGGACCGACCCATCGGCGGCCATTTCCATGGCCTGGGCACGATACATCGGCATGGGCGGCTGCTGGGCATCCATTTCGCGGATCGACTCGATCGAACCCAGGCGCAATCCCGCGGCCCCGGCATAGGTTTCCGCCTTGGCCATGGCATCGGCGAAGGCCAGCTTGCGGGCTTCCTCCTCAAGCTTGGTCACGTCATCGACGGCGAAAACAATACCGTTGATGGTGTTGGCACCCACGGTTACGGCCTGATCGAGGACGGATCCCAGCGCTTCAAGGTCACGCACCACGATGGTGACGGTGTTGGACACCTGATAGCCCTGAATTTCGGGCGGCGGGGTGTATCCATTGTCATCGCGCCGGTCCGAATAGACATATTGCGGGCTGACGGAGAAGTCCGAGGTCTGGATGTCGCGATCTTCCAGGCCCGCTTCGCGCAGGGCGGCGACCAGATCGGCCATGGCAGCCGAATTGGCGTCGAGCGCTTCGCGCGCGGTCTCGGCTTGCGTTGTCACGCCGGTGTTGATGGTTGCCATGTCGGGCGCGGCGCGCACGGTACCTGTGCCGCTCAAGCTCATGGTGTCGGCAAGCGCCGGGCTTGCGAGCAGCACGGCCATCGCAATGGGTGCGAACGTCAGGGGAAGGCGCATGAATAGTCTCCTGGAATTCTTAATCGTTGGAAATTGGTTTTGCCCCACGCAGAACACCCAAGTTTTCCTAATGCATTGAGACGGATTTGCGGCAGCCGGGGCGGCTGTCCGAAAAAACGGTAAACAGACGCAAAACCCCATGGACCTCCCAGTCCCGACC
>PBNW01000036.1 GCA_002723255.1 Pelagibacterium sp.
AAGACGTGGTGATCCGGTCCATGGCGCTGGTCGCCGCGTCCATCACCTCGCCGCCCTCTTCGGCCGATTTGGTGACCGATGCCGCAGTCTGGGACGCATCCTGCGCCCGGCGGGCATTGTCCATGACGGTGGCCGCGAGCTGTTCCATGGCCGCCGAGGTTTCCTCGATGGTGGCCGCCTGACGGGTGGTGCGTTCGGAAAGGTCGTTCGCCCCCGAAAGGATTTCCCCGGTCGCTGTCTTGAGTGTCCGTGACGTGCCGCGCAACTCCAGAACGATGTCGGAGAGCTTTTCGGCAACGGCGTTGGTATCGGATTTGAGCTGGGCGAAGGCGCCCTGATACTCGCCCATCACCCGCGTGGTGAGATCGGTATTGGCCAGAGCCCCGAGCACGCCCGCCGTCTCGCGCAATCCGCGATCGACTGTCGAGACCAGGTCGTTGACGCTTCCGGCCAGCCCATTGAGTTCGGCATCGGCAAAGCTCGCTTCGACACGCTGGGAAAAGTCGCCGGCGATTGCGGCATCGACAACATTGCCGAACGCCACCTGCAGGTCGCCCATCATCGCGCGCCGTGCCTGCTCGTCGGCGATGATCCGCGCCGCCTCGGCTTCGGTCATGGCCGCAACCTTCTGGCCGTTCTCTCGGAACACTTCCACGGCGCGGGCCATATCGCCCACTTCGTTCTTGCGGTCGGTATAGGGCACTTCGACGTCGAATTCGTTCTGCGCGATGCGTCCCATCACCCCCGAAAGGATGGGAATTGGACGCGCGATCAGACGCGACGCGAAAATCGAAACAACGCACATCACGGCAAGCGCGATACCGGCCACGATCATGAGCAGGTTCATGGTGTCGGTTACAACGGCAGTGATCGCGTCCTGGCTGACGCCCACATACAGCAGACCCAGAACGTCCGTCCCCGACAGATAGGTGATCGGCTGGTAGACCGAATAATAGTGCTCACCGTTCACGTCGGTCTCGGTAAAGAGCGCGCCGTTCTCGAGAATCTGGGTGTGAATTTCACCATTGGCGGGAATCGGGTCCTGAACGATCCGATTGCCATCGCCGTCGACCATCGAGGTCGTCACCTGTTCAAAGGAATCGGTTTCGGCATTCCAGGCAAAGATCGCAGCAGTTTCCCCACTTATGCGGCCGATCGAATCGGTAATGTCGTCGTTGTAAAAGCGCGGCATGACCCAGGTGCCGATGCTTGCAACGTCCCCCTCCTCGGTCCATTCAACCTGAATACCGCCCATGCCGCCCAGAACCGTTGCGGCCGTCCGGATATTGGACTGCTGGCTGGACCTTGCGACAGCATCGCTGTTGGCCGAAAGATTGACATAGACCGCGATAACGACGGCCCCGACCGAAAGCACCACTGCAGTGACCACCATCGCGGCGATCGTGGTGGTCATAGGGATACGACCCAGAATTCTGCTGGCTAAGCCCCGCATGTCCGTTTGCTCCTTGTGGACGACTAGCTTCCCCCTCCTGGGAAATCCACGCAAAGCTACGGACATATGATTAAATCATCGTTTCAATCTGCAAGAGCCCAAACACCTCTCAGCGCCCAATGCGCTATTCCCTGGCGGCAAGTCCGCCCTTAAAAGGGTTCGTGGACGTCCATCCAACTATATTTGAAGTCTATTGCTAAAACTTCATTGGGTCGAGCCGGCAACAGGAGCCCGGTTGCACAACAACACATCCTCAGGGCGCCCAGGCAACGCGCTTTGACTCTCAAGGCAAAGAAAAAGGCGCCAAAACGGCGCCTTGAGCAATCACGATTGCACGAAAACCGAACCTAATGGGCAGCACCGCTCAGCGTGGCATTTTCCAACAGGAGGTTTTTCCAGGTATCGAGCGCGTTCTGAGCCTCGCCCTTGTCTTCGCCATCCGATGTGGCGGTCAACTCCTGTTGCGCGGCGGAGATGCGCTCTTCGATTTCAGTGCGACCGAACTCACTGGCCGGCTTGGCTTCTTCCGCGAGAATAGTGACACCCGCATCGGAGATATCGGCAAACCCACCACCCACGAAAAAGTTCGAAACGGCTCCGCTGGTATCGGTCACCGTCACAAAGCCGGGCTTGAGCACGGCCATCAGCGGCGCATGATCACCCATGACCGTCAGATAGCCTTCGGAACCCGGCACGATCACCGAGCGCGCTTCGGCACTCAAAACGAGAACTTCAGGCGATACGATTTCGACTTTGACGCCTTCGGCCATGTCTTTGTCCGTTCTTCAAGCGTTCGGAAAATGTGCGGGCCGACAGGCGGCCCGCACGATCACATTCACAATCAGGCGGCTTCGGCGGCCAGCTTCTGGGCCTTCTTGACGGCATCGTCGATGGTGCCGACCATGTAGAAGGCCTGTTCGGGCAAATGATCGTACTCGCCGGCAACCAGACCCTTGAAGGCCTTGATGGTGTCTTCGAGTTCGACATAAATGCCCGGCGCGCCGGTAAACTGCTCGGCCACGTGGAAGGGCTGGCTCATGAAACGCTCGACCTTGCGGGCCCGCGCCACTGTGAGCTTGTCCTCTTCGGACAACTCGTCCATGCCCAGAATGGCGATGATGTCCTGGAGCGACTTGTAGCGCTGCAGGATTTCCTGAACGTCGCGCGCCGTACGGTAATGCTCTTCGCCAACGATATTGGGGTCGAGCATGCGCGAGTTGGAATCGAGCGGATCGACGGCCGGGTAGATGCCCTTTTCCGAAATGGCGCGGTTGAGCGACGTCGTCGCGTCAAGGTGGGCAAAGGTCGATGCCGGTGCGGGATCGGTAAAATCGTCAGCCGGGACGTAAACGGCCTGCACCGAGGTGATCGAGCCCTTGTTGGTCGTCGTGATGCGTTCCTGGAGCGCGCCCATATCGGTGCCCAGCGTCGGCTGATAGCCCACAGCGGAAGGAATACGGCCCAAAAGCGCCGACACTTCCGAACCGGCCTGGGTAAACCGGAAGATGTTGTCGACGAAGAACAGCACGTCCTGACCCTTGTCGCGGAAATCTTCGGCGATCGACAAGCCGGTCAGGGCCACACGGGCGCGCGCTCCCGGAGGCTCGTTCATCTGACCGAAGACCAGCGCGCATTTCGAACCCTCGGTCGAACCATTGTTCTCCTTGGGATCCTTGTTCACGCCCGATTCGATCATTTCGTAATAAAGATCGTTGCCTTCACGGGTCCGCTCGCCAACGCCGGCAAACACCGAATAGCCGCCGTGCGCCTTGGCCACGTTGTTGATCAGCTCCTGGATCAGAACGGTCTTGCCCACGCCGGCGCCACCGAACAGGCCGATCTTGCCGCCACGCGCATAGGGCGCAAGCAGATCGATGACCTTGATGCCGGTGACCAGAATTTCAGCCTGGGTGGCCTGATCGACGAATTCGGGAGCAGGCTGGTGAATGGCACGCTTTGAGGGCGTATTGACCGGGCCGGCCTCATCGATCGGCTCGCCGATAACGTTCATGATGCGGCCCAGCGTTTCGTCGCCGACCGGCACTTCGATGGCATCGCCCGTGTCGCGAACCTCGACGCCGCGGGCCAGACCTTCGGTCGTGTCCATGGCGATGGTGCGAACGGCGTTTTCACCGAGGTGCTGGGCAACTTCGAGCACGAGGCGGTTGCCGTTGTTGTCGGTTTCAAGCGCGTTCAGAATGGCCGGGAGGTGACCATCGAAGGTCACGTCCACAACGGCGCCCATAACCTGGGAGACGCGGCCGGTTTTGTTCTCTGCCATGGGTCTTGGTCCTTTCCAGAGCGTTCCGGGAAAAAGTGGGCTGCACTTGTTTCCAGCGTGAGCGCGATAACTTTAACTCTACCCTAGAGCGCCTCGGCGCCCGAAATGATTTCGATCAGTTCCTTGGTGATCTGAGCCTGACGCTGACGGTTGTAGCTCAGCTGAAGCTTTGTGATCATCTCACCGGCATTGCGGGTCGCATTGTCCATAGCGGTCATCTGCGCGCCAAAGAACGAAGCGTTGTTCTCGAGCAAGGCCCTGAAAATCTGCACGCTCACATTGCGCGGCAGAAGATCTTCGAGCAAAGCCTCTTCATCGGGCTCATATTCGTAGATCGCCGAACCGGCCTTGAGCGCTTCACCTTCGGCCTTTTCGAACTCGGCCGGAATGATCTGCTGAGCGGTCGGCACCTGGGAGATGACCGACTGGAACCGCGAGTAGAAAAGCGTGGCGACATCGAATTCGCCAGCATCATACATCGCCAGGATCTTCGAGCCGATCTCCTGTGCCGTACCATACCCGAGCTGCTTGACGTCCCGCAGGGAAATCTGCTCGCCCATATGCTTGGCAAGAGCGCGCTTCAAAATATCTGCGCCCTTCTTGCCAACGGTTATGATCTTGACCGTCTTGCCTTCGGCGATCAGCTTTGTGGCGTGCTCGCGGGCCATCCGGGCGATCGAGGAATTAAAGCCACCGGCCAGGCCCCGCTCGCCGGTTGCAACCACCAGAAGATGGACGTCCTCCTTGCCCGTGCCCGAAAGCAGCAATGGCGCATCGGGACGGCCTTCATAGGCAGCGCCAAGACCGGCCAGAACCTTTTCCATACGCTCGGCGTAGGGACGTGCGGATTCTGCCGCATCCTGGGCGCGGCGGAGTTTGGCCGCCGCGACCATCTGCATGGCCTTGGTGATCTTCTGGGTCGATTTGACCGAGTTGATCCGGTTTTTTAGGTCTTTCAAAGAGGGCATTGCGCCGAAAGCTCCTTGCCAGCCGGGTCGCCGGAATTAGGCGGTGTAAGTCTTCTTGAAAGCATCGAGAGCCGAAACCAGGCGCTCTTTGATCCCGTCGGTCAAAGCCTTTTCCTTGGCGATATCGCCAAGAACATCGGCATGCTTGCTCCGCATGTGCGAAAGAAGCGCCTTCTCGAAGGCTCCAACGCCACGCACCGGCAGATCGTCGAGATAGCCATTGGCACCCGCAAAGATCACGGCCACCTGCTCTTCGGTCTTGAGCGGCGAAAACTGCGGCTGCTTCAAAAGTTCGGTGAGGCGTGCGCCACGGTTGAGCAAACGCTGGGTCGCGGCATCGAGATCCGAACCGAACTGGGCGAAGGCCGCCATTTCGCGATACTGGGAAAGCTCGCCCTTCAAGGAACCGGCAACCTGCTTCATCGCCTTGATCTGGGCCGACGACCCCACGCGGGACACCGACAGACCAACGTTCACGGCCGGGCGAATGCCCTGGAAGAACAGATTGGTTTCAAGGAAGATCTGACCATCGGTGATCGAGATCACATTGGTCGGAATATAAGCCGACACGTCGTTGGCCTGAGTTTCAATAATCGGCAGCGCGGTCAGCGAGCCAGCGCCGTGATTCTCGTTGAGCTTGGCAGCGCGTTCGAGAAGGCGGCTGTGAAGATAGAAAACGTCGCCCGGGTAGGCCTCGCGCCCGGGAGGACGGCGCAAAAGGAGCGACATCTGACGATAGGCGACGGCCTGCTTGGATAGATCGTCATAAGCGATCACCGCATGCATGCCGTTGTCGCGGAAAAATTCGCCGATCGCACAGCCGGTGAATGGCGCCAGGAACTGCATCGGCGCCGGATCGGAAGCGGTAGCGGCAACCACGATCGAATATTCGAGCGCGCCATTGTCTTCGAGCATCTTGACGAACTGGGCGACGGTCGAGCGCTTCTGGCCGACGGCGACATAGACGCAATAGAGCTTCTCGCTTTCAGAGGCTTCGGCCTGATGGGCGGGCTTCTGATTGAGGAAGGTGTCGAGAATGATCGCGGTCTTGCCGGTCTGACGGTCGCCGATCACCAGCTCGCGCTGGCCACGGCCGATCGGGATCAAGGCGTCGATGGCTTTAAGGCCGGTCGACATCGGCTCATGCACCGACTTGCGCGGCAGAATGCCGGGAGCCTTGACGTCAACGCGGCGACGTTCCGTGTATTCGATGGGGCCCTTGCCGTCGATCGGATTGCCCAGACCGTCGACAACGCGACCCAGAAGACCCTTGCCCACCGGGGTGTCGACGATCGAACCCGTGCGCTTGACGGTATCGCCTTCCTTGATGTCGCGGTCGGACCCGAAGATCACCACGCCGACATTATCGGCTTCCAGGTTCAGCGCCATGCCCTTGATGCCGCCGGGGAATTCGACGAGCTCGCCGGCCTGCACCTTGTCGAGGCCAAAGACGCGCGCAATACCGTCACCGACCGAAAGCACCTGACCGACTTCGGAAACCTGGGCTTCCTTGCCGAAATCCTTGATCTGGTCTTTGAGGATCGCGGAAATTTCCGCAGCTTTGATGTCCATTAGCTGACCCCTTTCATGGCGATCTTCATGGCCGAAAGTTTTGTCTTGAGGGAGGTATCGATCATCTGGCTCCCGACCTTGACCACAAGGCCGCCGATCAGGCTTTCATCGACACGTGTAATAAGGGAAACGTCCTTGCCGACCTTGTCCTTGAGAACACCGGCAAGTTCAGTTTCCTGTTCTTTTGTCAAAGGCGCGGCGGAAGTCACTTCCGCGCTCACTTCGTTGCGCGCTTCAGCGGCAAGCATCTTGAACTCGGCAATAATCGCGGCAAGCGCGAAAAGCCGGCCATTTTTGGCCACCAGCCTCAGCGTATTGGCGACCAGCTCGACCGGCTTGACCTTGTCGAGGATCGCGCTGAGCGCTGCGCTCTTGACGTCTGTGGTGATCGTCGGGCTCACCAGAAACCGCGAAAAATCATCGGAAGAATCGATTAGCCCGGCAACGGCATCGAGATCCTTTTCGACCGCCTCGATGACCTTGCCGTCCTGGGCGAGATCAAAAAGCGCTGCCGCATAGGGCCGAGCAATTTTGGACAGAACGGATCGTGGTGCGCTCAAGCCTTGTAACCCCGCTGCTTGCCCCGCCCTTTATCGTCGTCATCGCCAATAATCGGCGGCGGCGGCATAGTTTTCTATATGTATTCGGATCGACAGGGCGAGCGCCAACAAGGGCATGCCCATGAATTCCGGGGTGGCCTTACCATGCCAAAACCGGCCACGCAAGCGCATCACGGCCAAATTGGGGCGTCGCAAATGTCGCATCGTGACAAGTTCTTCATTCAATAAAAGCTCATGGGATCGATATCGACCTGAACGCGCAGATTTCCCTTGGCCGCAGGCCCGGTTTCCAGCCAGAACCGGACATAGCCCGACAGATCGAAGTCCTTGGGGCTCTGGACCAGAATACGCACCCTGTGCCGACCACGGACCATGGCGACCGGCGCGTCGGCCGGCCCGAACCGCCTGACCCCCTCTGCCAACGGCGCCGCGGCCATCAGATCTCTGGCCAAAGCCATCGTTTCGGTGTGCTCATTGCCCGAAACAATCAGGGCCGCCAGCCGGCCGAACGGTGGCAAGCCACCCTGCCGCCGAACCATGAGTTCGTGATTGTAAAACCCCTCCCGATCTCCGCTTACCATCGCCTTCATCACCGGATGGTCGGGATGGTAGGTCTGGAGGAACGCCTTGCCCGAACGCGATTCGCGCCCCGCGCGACCCGTGACCTGGGTCAGAATCTGAAAGGTCTTTTCCGCCGCCCGCGGATCGCCATGCGCCAGCCCCAGATCGGCGTCGATGACGCCGACAAGGCTGAGTTTTTCGAAATGATGCCCCTTGGCCACCAATTGCGTGCCGATGATGATGTCATATTCTCCGCGCGCGATCTCGGCGAACCGATCCCGAATCTGGCGCATCGACCCCATGTCCGAGGACAAAACGACCGGCCGCGCGCCGGGGAACCGTTCCGCCACCTCCTCTGCAAGCCTTTCGATCCCCGGCCCCACCGCGACAAGCGAATCGCTGGCCCCGCACGAGCCGCACACCTCGGGCGCCCGCTCTTCGTGCCCGCAATGGTGACACATCAGGACACCGCGAAACCGGTGCTCGACCAGCCAGGTTGAACAATCGGGGCACTGATATTGATGCCCGCATGACCGGCACAGGGTCAGCGGTGCATAGCCACGCCGGTTGAGAAACAACAGGGCCTGCTCGCCACGATCGAGCGCATCGAACACCGCCCGCGCCAGTCTCGGCGCGATCCACTGGCCCTTTTCCGGTCCCTCGGCCCGCATATCGAGCGCCGTGATGTCGGGCAGCGCCGCATCGGCAAACCGACTTTCGAGCCGCACATGCGCGTAACGGCCGGTCTCCCCATTGTTGCGTGATTCGACTGCTGGGGTTGCCGAAGACAAAATGCCCCGCGCCCCGGCCATCGAAGCGCGCACCACCGCCATATCGCGGCCATGGTAATTGACCCGGTCGGCCTGCTTAAAGGCGCCGTCATGCTCTTCATCGAGCACCAGAAGCCCCAATTCGCGAAACGGCAAGAACAGCGCCGAGCGCGCACCGATCACCGCCCTGACCTCGCCCGTCAAAACGCCCCGCCACACCCGGGCCCGTTGAACAGGCGTCATTTCCGAATGCCATTCTGCGGCCCGCTGGCCGAAGCGCTTTTCGAACCGGTCGAGGAAGGTATGGGTCAGGGCGATTTCGGGCAGGATGATTGCCACCTGCTTTTCGGTGCGCAGCATATCGGCCACGCTCTCAAAAAACACCTCGGTCTTGCCCGACCCGGTAATCCCGTCGAGCAGAGCCACCGAAAATCCGCCTTTGTCATGGGCCCGAATCTGATCGAGCGCGGCCTGTTGCGCCTCCGACAGCTTTGCCGGTGCGAAATCGGGCTCGGGCGGCAGGACCGGCGGCGGAGCCGGAACTTCGACCTGCTGCAGGCAGCCCGACTTGACCAGCCCATCCACCACCGCCGTCGAAACGCCTGCGGCACCAATCAGCGCTGGCTTGGCCCAGGGGTAGCCGTCCTCCATCACCGAGAGCACCCGCGCCCGTGCATCCGTCATCCTCTCGGGTTCGGGCCCGCCGCGCTTGTAGGCAATCAGTGGGCGTGGCGGATCGAGCGCCTCGCGGCTGCGCAACGCGCCCCGCAGCACCATTCCGGGCTGGGCCAGCGTATAGCGCGCCACCCAGTCGATGGTTTTCAAAAGCTCTTCGGAGAGCGAAGGCACATCAAAGACGTGCTCGATATCCTTGAGCCGGTTATGGGCGAAATTGTCCTTGGGCTCTCCCCAAACCACCCCGAGCGTGGGGCGCGGCCCCAGAGGCACAACGACGATCGATCCACGCTCGACCACTTTTCCTTCGGGCACCCGATAGGAATAAGGACCGTCGACGGCGACCGCCACCATCACTGCCACGACCGGACCGAGCGTCATCGAGAGCCTTTGCACTGGGAGAACGAAACGAGATCAATCATTGGGCACCATAATTGTCAAATGCGATTCGACCAGCCCCAATTGGCGCTCTGGTAACCTATGGGCGCTAACATCGCCCCATGACCGACACCGGCTTTGCCATCTCCGATACCCTTCGCGCCCACATATCGAACTGGCGGCGCGAGCTTGCAACCATCCGGCGGTTGTCCCCCAGGACGCTGGAAGCCTATGGTCGCGACGTCGACCAGTTCATGGCATTTCTGTCCAGCCACCTTGGCGGAACCGTCGACATCGCCGACCTCAAGACGCTCCGACCAGCCGATCTGCGCGCCTTTCTCGCCGCCCGCCGCCGCAATGATCTGAGCTCGCGCAGCCTTGCCCGCTCGCTTTCGGGCATAAAATCGCTGTTTACCCATCTCGAACGCGAAGGCATCATGGCGCTCGAGGCACTTTCGGTAATCCGCACGCCAAAACTGCCCCGATCCCTGCCCAAGCCGCTCTCGGCATCCGAAGCGAAAGGCGCCGGCCCCGCAACCCACGAGCTCGAAGACCGACCCTGGGTGGCAGCGCGCGATGCCGCAGCAATCGCCCTGTGCTACGGCGCCGGCCTGCGCATTTCCGAGGCCCTGGCCCTGACCCGCGCCGATCTCGACGCCAAGACCCTGCGGATAACCGGCAAGGGCAACAAGGTGAGGCTGGTGCCGCTGATCTCGCCGGTCAGGACAGCCATCGAGGATTATCTCCGGCTCTGCCCGTTCACCGTTTCGCCCAGCGAGCCCATGTTTCGCGGTGTACGCGGCGGCCCGCTCAGCCCTCGCCTGATTCAGTTGCGTCTCGAGCAGTTGCGCGGCGCCATGGGCCTGCCGGCATCGGCAACACCGCACGCGCTGCGTCATTCCTTTGCCACCCACCTTCTGGCACGGGGCGGCGATCTGCGGGCTATCCAGGAGTTGCTGGGTCACGCCTCGCTCTCGACCACCCAGATCTATACCCATATCGATGGCGAGCGGCTGCTCGAGGCTTACCGCGCGGCCCATCCGCGCCGCTAGCGCCCGGCGCAATGGAGGTATAGGATCGCCGGACATTATTCTGGCCAGTACCTCCCCATGTCCGCTTTATCTTCATCCGATCGGGATCAATTCACCGGTCTCGCACTCGCTGCGCTCGGCGCGGCCCTGTTTGCCACAAAGGGCATTTTCGTAAAGCTCGCCTACGCGCAGGGCCTCGATGCCATAACCACCCTGACCTGGCGCATGCTTCTGGCGACGCCGTTCTTTGCCCTTATGGGGTTTCTGGCCTACCGCGATCGCCGCGCCGGGCGGGGGCGCCAGGCCAACAGGCCCGTGCCGGCGCGCTCGGTTGCCGGCGCTGCAGCCATCGGCATCCTTGGCTATTATGGGGCGAGTTTTCTCGACTTTCTCAGCCTCGACCTCATCACCGCCCAGCTCAACCGGCTGGTGCTTTTGACCTATCCGTTCATGGTCCTGATCCTGGGTGCGGTGCTGTTCCACCGCCCTCTCAGGGCATCTGTCGTGGGCGCGGCGCTTCTGGCCTATCTGGGCATCGGGGTGATCTTTGGCCATGACATGGTGATCGAAGGCGAGAGTGTCGTGGCAGGCACGCTGTTCGCGCTGGCCAGCGCTTTGGCCTATGCGCTCTACCAGCTGTTTGCAAAGCCGCTGATCGATGCACTGGGCCCAAGACTGTTCACCGCCATTGCGATGATCGCGGCGGCGAGTGCTGTGTTCATCCATTTTCTGGCCACCCATCCTATGGCTGGTCTGGCAATCCCGCCCGGGGCCTTTTCCATCCTGCTGGCGCTGGCGCTCGCCGCCACTGTCGCCCCGGTGTCCATCATTGCCGCAGCCATCGGCATGGTGGGCGCCGAGCGAACGGCGGTGTTCGGCAATATCTCGCCGATCCTGACCATTGTTCTCGCCATTTTCATTCTCGGTGAGCCCTTCACGCCGATCCATGGCGTGGGAACGGCACTGGTAATTTGCGGGATTTTGCTGTTCACTCGGCTCACAACCCAACCCAAAAGCGCGGTGCAAACCGGCCAGTAAGAGGGACGAGACTTTAATGAAAGCAACCAGGTTGATGATGAGCAGCGCCGTGCTCGCTCTCGGTCTTACGCTTGGCGCGCCGGCGTTGGCTCAGGATATCGATTTCGGGGACAATTCGAGCACCTGGGCCGACGACGGCCAGTGCGACGATCCACGCTTCGAAGGCCCTGGCGCGGCGCTGATCCGCAGCCCGGTCGATGAAATGCGCGACGCAGCGGACTGCGAGGCCGCGTTTGAAGCGGGCGAAGTCACCCTTGTTGCGGCCGACGAGCCCGTCGCCCCGGCCGCGCAGGACGCCGGCGAGATCGACTTTGGCGATGATTCGGGCGCCTGGGCAAACGACCAGGAATGCGACGACCCTCGTTTCGGTGGCACCCTCGACAGCCATCTGATGGCCGACGCCACCGACTGCCGCACAGCCTATGAGGCCGGAGAGGTAACCTTCGAAGCCTCCAATGAGGTCAGCGGCGCGGTACAGCCGGACGGCGACATCGATTTCGGTGACGATTCTGGCGCCTGGGCCAATGACGGCGAATGCGACGATCCGCGCTTCGGCGGTTCGCTCGCCAGCCACGAGATGGCCGATGCCACCGACTGCCGCACAGCCTATGAGGCCGGAGTGGTAACCTATGATGCGCCCGACGATACAAGCAGTGATGCCGTCGCGGGCGACATCGATTTCGGTAACGATACAGGCACTTTTGCCAATGATGGCGAGTGTGACGATCCCCGCTTTGGCGGCTCGCTGACGAGCCACGAAATGGCCGATGCCACCGACTGCCGTGAGGCTCTGGAAGCTGGCGAGGTGACCTATATGGGCGAGGGCTCGGGCACCACGATGATCGACGGCATCGATTTCGGCGATGATTCGGGCACCTATTCCAACGATGCCGAATGTGACGATCCGCGCTTTACCGGCTCGGGAGTTGGTGTTGCGCTCGACGATCATCTGATGGCCGATGCCACCGATTGTTCCACCGCCTATTCCCAGGGCACCGTAACGCTTGCCGAAGAGGGTTCGGACAGCGGTTCGAACGGTGATTTCCGGATCAATTTCGGCGATGATTCAAGCGCTTCGGCCTATGATGGCGTGTGCGACGACCCCCGTTTTCAGGGGCGTGGCGGCGCGCTCGAACTGCTCGAATCCAACATGCTCGCCGACGCCAGCGATTGCCGGGCCGCCTATGATTCCGGCACCGTGACATACGAGCCGCAAACCTGAACACCGCAAACAAAAAGGGCCGCATTCCTCTCGGATGCGGCCCTTTTTTATGCCTACAAGGTCCGGGCTGTCAGATGTGGATCGACCCGTCGCCCAGCCCCAGCGCGGCTTCACGCACCGCTTCGCTCATTGTGGGATGGGCGTGGCAGGTGCGGGCCAGATCCTCGGCCGAGCCGCCAAATTCCATCAGCACTGCGGCTTCGTGGATCATTTCGCCGGCGCCCTTGCCAACGATGTGGCAGCCCAGAACCCGGTCGGTTTCCTTGTCGGCGAGGATCTTGACGAACCCCTGCGGCGCGAGCATCGCCTTGGCTCGACCATTGGCGGTAAAGGGAAATTTAGCCGCCTTATAGGCAATACCCTCGGCCTTTAAGTCTTCTTCGGTCTTGCCGACCGAGGCGACTTCGGGGTTGGTGTAAACGACGCCGGGGATGACGGAATAGTTCACATGTCCGGCCTGGCCGGCGATGATTTCGGCAATCGCGATGCCTTCGTCCTCGGCCTTGTGGGCCAGCATCGGACCGGTGATCACGTCCCCGATCGCGTAGATGCCATCGAGATTTGTCTTGTAATGTCCGTTAGTTACCACCCGGCCGCGCTTGTCGCGCTCGATGCCGAGATCGTCGAGCCCGAGCCCGTCCGTGAAGGGGATGCGGCCGATCGAGACCAGCGCGATGTCGGTTTCGAGCGTCGAAGCCTCGCCGCCGGCGGCGGGTTCGAGGGACGCGACGAGACCGGATTCGGTCTTTTCGATGCCAGTGACCTTGGTGCCGAGTTTGAAGTCAAACCCTTGTTTTGACAGCATTCTCTGGAACTGTTTGGCGACGTCGAGGTCCATGCCGGGCAGGATACGATCAAGGAATTCAACGACCGTAACCTTGGCGCCGAGGCGGGCCCAGACCGAGCCGAGCTCGAGGCCGATAACGCCGGCACCGATAACCAGCAGGTTATCTGGCACCTTGTCGAGTTTGAGGGCCCCGGTCGAAGTGACGATTTTCTCTTCGTCAATCTCGATGCCCGGCAGATTGGCCGACACCGAACCGGTGGCGATGACGATGTTTTTGGTTTCGATCCCGGTTTCCGAACCGTCCTCTGCGGTGACGGTCACCTTGCCCTGGGCGGCGATCTTACCGGTGCCCTTGAAGGCGGTTATCTTGTTCTTTTTGAACAGATATTCGATGCCACCAGTGTTTGAGGCGACCGTATCGTCCTTGTGCGCCATCATGGCGGGCAGGTTGAGCTTGGGCGCGCCGACCTCGATGCCGAGCTGGGGGAAGGTGTGACCGGCTTCCTCAAACATTTCCGACGCGTGCAGCAGGGCCTTGGACGGTATGCAGCCGATATTGAGGCAGGTGCCGCCGAAGCTTGGCCATTTCTCGACAACAGCAACCTTCATGCCCAGTTGCGCGGCGCGAATGGCGCAGACATAGCCGCCCGGTCCGGTGCCGATGACGGTGAGATCGAAACTTTCGGCCATGAATTTTATCCTTAAATCAACGGTTTGCCAGCTTGGGCGCGTCAGATGACGAGCCCGATCAGCATCACCAGCAACCCAAGGCACGCGACCGTATAGGCCAGCGACCGGATATAGGCGATGCCCTGAATATAGAGCGGGATATAGGCGATGCGGGCCACGATATAGAGGGCGGCGCCGCCCTGGGTCAGCCAGTCCGAACCACCCGAAACCACCGCCACCAGCGCCAGGGCGATGAAGGCGGGATACGTTTCGAGGTAGTTGTCCAGCATGCGCTTCGCGCGGGCCGCCTTGCCGGTCAGCGGGCGGTCCTCGTCACGCGGGCTGGCATTGTATTCGGACCCCAATTGCGCGGTCAGAAGCAGCGCCTGGATGGTGATCTGCGCGAAAAGCAGCACCACCGAACCAACCACCATCCATAACTCGAAGGTCATGATTTGAACGCTCCCATGGGGCAATGTTGGCTCGAAAATCTATGGACTTGAGTGTTCGGGAGCCCAATATTGCCAATCATTGCCGTTTCGGTGTTGCCGCCCTCGAAAAGGGCTAGAGGTCGAGGACCAGCCGCTGCGGATCTTCGAGGCTTTCCTTGACGCGGACCAGGAAGGTGACCGCTTCCTTGCCGTCCACGATCCGGTGATCGTAAGAGAGCGCCAGATACATCATCGGGCGGACAACGACCTGACCGCCGACCACGACGGGGCGCTCCTGGATCTTGTGCATGCCCAGAATGCCCGACTGGGGTGCATTGAGGATGGGGGTGCTCATCAGCGAGCCGTAAACGCCGCCATTGGAGATGGTGAAGGTGCCGCCCTGCATGTCGGCCATGGAAAGCTGACCGTCGCGCGCCGCGCGTCCGAGCCGGGAGATTTCCTTTTCGACCTCGGCGATGCTCATCTGGTCGGCATCGCGCACCACCGGAACCACGAGGCCCTTTTCGGTGCCAACCGCAACGCCGATATGGGCGAAGTTCTTGTAGATGATGTCAGTGCCGTCGATCTCGGCATTGACCGCCGGAATTTCCTTGAGAGCGTGGACAACGGCCCGTGTGAAAAAGCCCATGAAGCCCAGCTTGACGCCGTGCTTTTTCTCGAACAGCTCCTTGTAGGAATTGCGCAGATCCATGACCGGCTTCATGTCCACCTCGTTGAAGGTGGTGAGCATGGCCGCCGAATTCTGGGCATCCTTCAAGCGCTTGGCGATGGTCTGGCGCAGCCGGGTCATCTTGACCCGCTCCTCGCCACCCTGATCCTCGGCCCGTGCGGCACGCGGAGCGGCCGGGGCCGGCGCTTCGGCCTTGGACGACCCTGTGGTGTCGAGCGCCTTGAGCACGTCTTCTTTCAGAACCTGACCACGCTTGCCCGAGCCGGCAACCGAGGACGGCTCGATATCGCGCTCTTCCATCATCTTGGCAGCGGACGGAGCGGGCGGCATTTCGGTCCCGGCGGCGGGAGCCTCTGCGGGCTTTGCGGCTTCGCCTTTGGGCGCTTCGGCTTTGGACTCTTCGGTCTTGGCCTCTTGCTTGGGTTCTTCGGCCGATTTGGCCGGGACGGCTCCGGCGGCAATCGCCGCGATCAGCGCGCCGACCTCGACGGTATCGCCCTCATTGACCGAAATCGCTTCGAGCGTGCCCGAGACCGGGGCGGGAACCTCGATGGTCACCTTGTCGGTTTCAAGCTCGACGATGGGCTCGTCGGCCGAAACGGCATCGCCGACCTTTTTGAACCATTGGCCGATGGTGGCTTCGGTGACGCTTTCGCCCAGGGTCGGGACGCGGACTTCAGTGGACATCTCTTAATATCCTTGTTCGATTTGGGGCCCCGGCCACAGGGGCCGGGTCTGGTCGATCTTGGGGTTTACTCGAAGGCTTCGTCGAGGAAGGCCTGCAGCTGGGCGACATGGGTGCGCATCAGGCCCGTGGCGGTCGAGGCCGAGGCCGGACGGCCCACATAGCGCGGACGCCCGCCCGGACGGCCCATCTGCTCGAGCACCCATTCGATATAGGGCTGAACGAACGACCAGGCGCCCATGTTCTTGGGCTCTTCCTGACACCAGACGACTTCGGCGTTGGTAAACCGGCTCAACTCGTCGATCAGCGCCTTGGCCGGGAACGGGTAGAGCTGTTCGAGACGCATCAGATAGACGTCGTTGATGCCGCGCTTTTCGCGATCTTCGAGCAGATCGTAATAGACCTTGCCCGTGCAGATCACCACGCGCCGGATCTTGTCGTCGCCCACCAGATTGATTTCGGTCTTGGGCAGGCCGGGGGCTTCGGCATCGTCCCAGAGCAGGCGATGGAAGAACGTATCGGAGCCCATTTCCGCCAGACCCGATACCGCCCGCTTGTGGCGCAGCAGCGATTTGGGGGTCATGATGATCAGCGGCTTGCGGAAGTCGCGCTTGAGCTGGCGGCGCAGCGCATGGAAATAATTGGCCGGCGTGGTGCAGTTGAGCACCTGCATGTTGTCTTCGGCACAAAGCTGCAAAAAGCGTTCGGGACGGGCCGAGGAATGCTCGGGACCCTGGCCTTCATAGCCATGCGGCAACAGCATCACCAGACCACTCATGCGCAGCCATTTGCGTTCGCCCGCCGCGATGAACTGATCGATGATCACCTGCGCGCCATTGACGAAATCGCCGAACTGGGCCTCCCAGACCGTGAGCGCATTGGGCTCGGCCAGCGAATAGCCGTATTCGAACCCGAGCACGGCCTCTTCGGACAGCATCGAATTGATGACCTCGTAGCGGGCCTGCCCGTCAACGAGGTTGTTGAGCGGGGTGAAGGTGGATTCGTTTTCCTGGTCGTAGAGCACCGAATGGCGCTGGGAGAACGTGCCGCGCTCCACATCCTGGCCCGAAAGGCGGACCGGATGGCCATCTTCGAGCAGCGAGGCAAAACCCAGCGCTTCGGCGGTGGCCCAGTCGATCCCCTCGCCTTCGGTGATCATCTTCTTGCGGTTGTCGAGGAAGCGCTGGACGGTGCGGTGAGCGTGGAAATCGCCCGGCACGCTGGTCAGTCTTTCGCCGAGCGTCTTGAGCCGGTCCATATCGATACCGGTGACACCACGGCGCGGGCCATCGACTTCGGCGAGCTTGATGTTTTTCCAGGCACCGTCGAGCCAGTCGGCCTTGTTGGGGCGATAATCCTGCCCCGCCTCGAACTCGGCCTCAAGCCTGGCGCGCCAGTCGGCCTTGAGCTTGTCGAAGTCTTCGGCGGAGAGGACGCCCTCATCGACCAGCTTGCTGCCATAAATGTCCAGCGTCGTCTTGTGACTGCGGATGGCCTTGTACATGAGCGGCTGGGTAAAGCTGGGCTCATCGCCTTCATTGTGTCCGAACCGGCGGTAGCAGAACATGTCGATAACGACAGGACGGCCGAACTTCTGGCGGAACTCGGTGGCGATCTTTGCGGCGTAAACCACGGCCTCGGGATCGTCGCCATTACAATGAAAGACCGGCGCCTCGATCATCTTGGCCACATCGGTCGGGTACGGCGAAGACCGCGAGAAATGCGGACTGGTGGTGAACCCGATCTGGTTGTTGATCACGAAGTGGATCGACCCGCCGGTGCGATGGCCCTTCAAACCCGAAAGCCCGAAACACTCGGCCACGACGCCCTGCCCGGCAAAGGCCGCATCGCCATGCAGCAGCAGCGGCAGCACCGAAGTGCGGTCGGTGTCGCGCGTATCGGAAACGAACCGGCCGTCCTTTGCCGAAAGCTGGTCCTGCTTGGCGCGCGATTTGCCCAGAACCACCGGATTGACGATTTCCAGATGGCTGGGGTTGGCGGTAAGCGAAAGATGCACCGAATTGCCGTCGAACTCACGGTCCGACGATGCGCCAAGGTGATATTTGACGTCGCCCGACCCTTCCACGTCGTCGGGGTAGAACGCGCCACCCTTGAACTCGTGAAACAGGGCGCGATGGGGCTTGGCCATCAACTGGGTCAAGACATTGAGCCGGCCGCGATGCGCCATGCCCAGAACGATATCCTTGACCCCAAGCGCGCCGCCGCGCTTGACGATCTGTTCGAGCGCCGGGATCAGCGCTTCGCCGCCATCCAGACCAAACCGCTTGGTGCCGGTATATTTGACGTCGAGGAATTTCTCGAACCCCTCGGCCTCGGCCAGTTTGTTCAGGATCGCCCGCTTGCCCTGGGGGGTGAAGGTGATTTCCTTGTCCGGGCCTTCGATGCGCTCCTGGATCCAGGCCTTGGCCTCGGGATCGGAGATGTGCATGAACTCGATGCCCAGCGTGCCGCAATAGGTGCGTTTGAGGATTTCGAGCATCTGGGGCACGGTGGCAAATTCGAGCCCGAGATAATTGTCGATGAAGATTTCGCGGGTGTAATCGGCCTCGGAAAACCCGTAAGCCGCCGGATCGAGCTCGGGGGCGTCCTCGCTTTTTTCGAGCCCGAGCGGATCGAGATTGGCGTGCAGATGGCCGCGCATGCGGTAGGCGCGGATCATCATGATGGCGTGGATCGAATCCCGTGTCGCCTGCATGACGGCTTCTGTGGAAACCACCTCGCCGCCGGCTTTGGCCTTTTCGGTGACCGCCTTCTGGGCCTTGACCGCCACTTCGCCCCAATTGCCATCGAGCGCCGAGATCATCTCGCCATTGGTGGCGCGCGGCCAGTCGGCGCGCTGCCAGCTCGGGCCATCGGCGTTTTTGGTGACGCAATCGGCACTGTCGGCAAGATTGTCGAAGAACTCCGCCCAACTGGGATCGACGCTTTTCGCGTCGGTCTTGTAGCGGGCGTACAGCGCGTCGATGTAATCGGCATTGCCGCCATAAAGGAAGGAAGTGAGGAGGAACGCTTCGTTCTGGTCCTGTCGTGCCATTTCGCTCTCGATTGGGGGTCCCGATCCCCCTCAGTAAAGATGTGTTCAACCCGCCCGGTATGGGCCGCCAAATTCGGTTGAACTATGGCGTTTCCGCCTGTCGATTTGGTTAACCGGGGCTTAGCTTGCTTTATCGCGTTCCCGAACCGAGTAAGTGGGGCCACTTACTCTGGAAACGCTCTAAGTCCCGGTCACCGATAACATTGTCGTGTCTCAGCCCTTAAGGACTTCGACCAGGGTGGTGCCAAGCCGCGCCGGCGAGGGCGAAACCGTAATGCCCGCCGCTTCCATGGCGGCGATTTTCGATTCCGCATCGCCCTTGCCGCCCGAGACCACGGCGCCTGCGTGGCCCATGGTCTTGCCCTTGGGTGCCGTGCGGCCCGCGATGAACCCGGCCATGGGTTTCGAGCGCCCTTTTTTGGCTTCGTCGATCAGGAACTGGGCGGCGTCCTCTTCGGCCGAGCCGCCGATTTCGCCGATCATGATGATGGATTCGGTCGCGTCGTCGGCCAAAAACATCTCGAGCACGTCGATGAATTCGGTGCCCTTGACCGGATCGCCGCCGATGCCGACCGCCGTTGTCTGGCCAAGGCCTTCATTTGTGGTCTGGAACACAGCTTCATATGTAAGCGTGCCCGAGCGCGACACAATGCCCACCGAGCCCTTGCGGAAGATCGAACCGGGCATGATGCCGATCTTGCATTCTTCCGGGGTGAGGATGCCGGGGCAGTTGGGGCCTAGAAGGCGCGAATTGGACTTTTCGAGCCGGGCCTTCACCCGCACCATGTCGGAAACCGGAATGCCTTCGGTGATGCAGGTGATGAAACCAATTTCGGCTTCGATCGCCTCGATGATGGCATCGGCCGCGCCCGCGGGGGGCACATAGATGACCGAAGCGTCCGCCCCGGTCTTTTCCTTGCCCTCGGCGACGGTGGCGAAAATGGGAAGCTGTTCCCCGCCCGCGCCCGACCAGGTCTCTCCGCCCTTTTTGGGGTGGATGCCGCCGACCATCTGAGTGCCGTAATAGGCCAGCGCCTGTTCGGTGTGGAACGTGCCGGTCTTGCCGGTCAGGCCCTGCACGAGGATCTTGGTGTCTTTATTGACGAGAATGGACATGTCTTTGGCTAAATCCTGTCTTTTCGGGCTTAGAGCAATTTCGCATTTCCCCGAAACGCTCCAATTGCTCTAACATCTCATTTTGTCGCGTTTCCGAACCGCGAAAGCGTGCACGCTTTCGCTGGAAACCCTCTTAGGCGACGGCCGCAACGATCTTCTGGGCAGCGTCATCGAGATCGTCGGCGGCGGTGATCGCCAGCCCCGATTCGTTGAGGATCTTCTTGCCCAGCTCGACATTGGTGCCTTCAAGGCGCACGACCAGCGGAATGGTCAGGCCCACTTCCTTGACGGCGGCGACCACGCCTTCGGCGATCACATCGCACTTCATGATGCCGCCGAAGATGTTGACCAGAATGCCTTCGACCTTGGGGTCGGCGGTGATGATCTTGAAGGCCGCGGCGACCTTTTCCTTGGACGCGCCACCGCCAACGTCACAGAAGTTCGCGGGCTCCTTGCCGTAGAGGTGGATGATGTCCATGGTCGCCATGGCCAGCCCGGCGCCGTTGACCATGCAGCCGATATTGCCGTCCATCGGCACATAGGCCAGGTCCCATTTGGACGCCTCGATCTCCTTGGCGTCTTCCTCGGTCTCGTCGCGCAGGGCAAAGATGTCGGAATGGCGGAACAGGGCGTTGCCGTCAAAGCTCACCTTGGCGTCGAGAACGCGCAGATGGCCGTCGGTCATCACGATCAGCGGGTTGATTTCCAGAAGCGCCATGTCTTTTTCGACGAACGCCTTGTAAAGCGCCGGAAAGAGGGACTTGGCGTCCTCGGCGGCGGCGCCCTCGAGTTTCAGCGCACTCGAAATCTCGCTCACATTGCCAGTGGTGACGCCCGCTTCGGGATCGATGGCGACGGTGACGATCTTTTCGGGCGTGTCATGGGCGACCTGCTCGATGTCCATGCCGCCTTCGGTGGACACAACGAACGCCACCCTGCCGACCGAGCGGTCGACCAGCAGCGAGCAATAGAGTTCACGATCGATGTCGGCGCCGTCCTCGATATAGAGGCGGTTGACCTGCTTGCCCGCATCGCCGGTCTGGGCGGTGACCAGCGTGTTGCCGAGCATATCACGAACGTTGGCCACGACCTCCTCGATCGACTTGGCCAGCCGCACGCCGCCCTTGGCGTCGGGGCCGAGCTCTTTGAACTTGCCCTTGCCGCGCCCGCCGGCGTGGATCTGGGACTTGACCACATAGAGCGGGCCGGGAAGCGATTTTGCAGCCGCTTCGGCTTCCTCTGCACTCATGATGGCCACGCCTTTGGCGACCGGGGCGCCGTAGCCCTTGAGCAGTTCCTTGGCCTGGTATTCGTGAATGTTCATCGCGGGTACGAACCTTTTTTAGCGTTCGGCAGAAAGGGAAAAGCCCGGAGAGAGTGTCTCCGGGCCGGATCGGTTACGCCAGTTTCGGCGCGATCTTCTTGCAGGCTTCGACAAGCCCGTCGACCGAAGCGACAGAGGCGTCGAACATCTTCTTTTCAGAAGCATTGAGTTCGATCTCGACCACCCGCTCGACACCGCCCGCCCCGATCACCACCGGAACGCCGACATAGGTATCGGACAGGCCGAACTGGCCGGTCAGATGCGCGGCGCAGGGCAGGATGCGCTTTTTGTCCTTGAGATAACATTCGGCCATCTCGACGGCCGACGCGGCGGGGGCATAAAAGGCCGAACCGGTTTTCAGCAACCCAACGATCTCGGCGCCGCCATCGCGGGTGCGCTGGATGATTTCGTCGAGCTTGTCCTTGCTCATCCAGCCCATCTTGACCATGTCGGGGAGTGGAATGCCGGCAACCGTCGAATAGCGCGCCAGCGGCACCATGGTGTCCCCATGCCCGCCCATCACGAACGCTGCAACGTCCTGCACGGACACATTGAGCTCATCGGCGATGAAGTGACGGAAGCGCGCGCTGTCGAGCACGCCCGCCATGCCGACCACCTTTTCAGCCGGAAGGCCGGAGAATTTCTGCAGCGCCCAGACCATGGCGTCGAGCGGGTTGGTGATGCAGATCACGAACGCGTCGGGGGCGTATTTGGAAATGCCCGCGCCGACCTGCTCCATGACTTTCAAATTGATTTCCAGAAGGTCGTCGCGGCTCATGCCCGGCTTGCGCGGGACGCCGGCGGTGACGATGACCACATCGGCGCCTTCGATGTCCTTGTATTCGGACGTGCCCTTGAGGGTGGAATTGTATCCTTCGACCGGACCCGACTGGGCCAGATCGAGCGCCTTGCCCTGGGGCACGCCGTCAACGATATCGAACAGCATGACGTCGCCAAGTTCCTTGAGCGCCACCAGATGTGCGAGTGTCCCCCCGATCTGACCGGCACCGATCAGAGCGATTTTCTTACGCGCCATGAGCAAGTTTCCCTATAGGTAAAGTAACGTTTTCCTCGCGCCCTCCATAGACCCTGCGGTCTTTGGACGCAAGTGAACCGTTCGTATTACGATCAAGGATTGTTTGGACGCACGGCCAACCCAGCCACAACCGTCACCCCGGCCTGGAGCCGGGGTCCAGTAAACTCCGCGGTCGAAGCGGCCGATGGTGCAATGCGACGAGGCCGGGGGTACTGGATCCCGGATCAGGTCCGGGATGACGACGGGGAGGGAGAAACGACGGGGTTCGCCACTTTCCCTGCCGCGTCAATTAAGTCAGGAAGACTGACCTGAACCGGTGCGCAGGGGCTGGGCGATGTAATCGGCCGAGCGCATCTCCTCGAGCCGGGACAGACAACGGGCGAACTCGAACCGGGTCCTGTCGTCCTGGGCGAGATCGTCGAGCGGGGCGGCAAAGCTGGCGGCGAGCTTGACCCCGCGATCGTAGAGCGTATCGACGAGCAGGATGAAGCGCTTGGCGGCGTCCGATCTGAGCCGGTCAAACACCGGCACATGATCGATCATCAGCGTGTGAAAACGGTTGGCCAGCTTGAGATAATCGCGCGCGCCGAGCGGGCGTTCGCACAGATCGGCGAAATCGAACCGCGCCACGCCCATGGCCTGGGCGGGAACGGCGATGACGCGGCCAAGGCTTTCAATGGCGTCGGGCTTTGGCTCGGCCCCGCCCGTCAGGTGATCGAACAGACCATCCATTTCGCCATCGACATCGGGCCCGGTGCCGATCTTGTAGACGTCCTGGGCATCGAGCCTCTCGCGCCGATAGTCGGTATCCGCATCGAGATTGAAGACATCGGTATGGGCCGTGAGCAGATCGATGAAGGGCTCGAAAAGCTGGCGGTTGAGCCCGTTCCAGTAGAGTTTTTCGGGCGGGATGTTGGAGGTGGCCACCACCACGACCCCATCGGCGAACAAGATCTCGAACAGGCGCGACAGCAGCATGGCATCGGTGATGTCGGAAACGAAGAACTCGTCGAAACACAACAGCCGCACCGAGCGGGTGATGGGCCGCGCCACCGCCGGGATGGGATCACGGGAACCCTTGGTCCCGGGATTTTCCGAACGGAACTTGGCGATGCCCTCATGCACCTCGTTCATGAATTCATGGAAATGCACGCGCCGTTTGGCGCTGACCGGAACCGTTCTGTAAAACAGATCCATGAGCATGGTCTTGCCCCGGCCCACATCGCCCCAGATGTAGAGGCCTTTGGGCGCTTCGCGCTTGCGCCGGAACAGGGCGGACAAAACCGAGCCCGCATGGGCTTCGAGCTGGTCGAGCCCTTCGGCCACCTTCTGCAATTTTTCGACAGCGTGCTTTTGCGCCGCGTCGGGCTTGACCTGCCCGGCGACGATCATGTCGGCATACGCATCGACAATGGAGCCCGAGGCTCCTTCACTCCCGGTCAAGCCCCCAAACCCGGTTAGCCGACCATTGAAACGGACTGACCGCCCGCAAGCGTGCCCACGAACCGGTTGCCGCTCTGGAACAGCGTGCCGACCAACTCGTCGCTCTCGTTATAGAACTGGATCTGGTTGCCCAGAAGGTTCCACGAGGTCACGTCCATAAGGCCCTCAACCATGCAACCCGGCGTCGAAGCGCGATAGCGGCCGGTGGAGCCCTTGGCGGTGTAGGTGAGATTGAGACGGCACTGTTCGGCGCCGACCATCACGGTCCAGCCGCCCAAAAGCTGCTCGATGGTGACGCTGCCGGTCAGATTGCGCCCGCCCGTGGTGTTGCCGGGACTGCCCACATCGTCGAGCAGGAAACCCGGCGAACTGGTCGACGCGCTGCCATCGAGCGATGCGGTGTTGCCCGGCACGGTGGGCGTGCCTGTGGTGGGCGGGTCTTGTGGCAGAACGGTCGACCCGTCGATGGGCGGCAGGTCGGACGTGGAGACCGAACCTGTCTGCACCGGCTGAAGAGTCGGCGGTGGCGGCGTGGCGGTGACCGTGGGGGCCGACCGGCCGAACGAGGTCGGCGAACAGGCACCAAGCACTGCGGTGCCACCGATGACCATCATCACTGCGAGCGATCTTGTAAGAGTTCCAACCATAACAGCTCCATGTGTTCGGCCCGGACGGGACATGCGGGAACGTAAAGCGTTCCGTACCGTTCCAACGGCGCTGCCGGCGGCCTTGCTTGTCGTGCGGATCGAGATCAAAAGGCACGAAACCTTTCGCTTTTCGGCCCTTTGGGGCCGTGATCGCGCTCCAACCTCTTTGGCTTTAAGGCGGCAGCGTTCAAGACTCAAGCCCTCCGGTCCGTCCAAAGGGTTCAGCGTTAACTATTGTGGCCAATATGGCGGTTATGGGACAACATCGGTTTGGGCCCCCGCGCCACTGATCCAAAAGGAAAGACCGGATGGGATTTTACGTCCACCTCAAGGCTTTCATGGCTTCGATTGCCGGAAGCTTCTGGTTTATGCCGCTGTTGATGGCCATAGCCGGGATTGCGCTGGGCAATCTGTTTGTCTTGATCGACACCATCGATGCGCTTTCGAACCTGCGCGAGCAGTCCTTTTATCCCCGGTTCGGTCCCGAAGGTGCAAGGGCCGTTCTGACCACCATTGCCGGGGGCATGATGACCATGGCCTCTCTGGTCTTTTCCCTGACCTTTGTGGGACTGACCCAGCTCTCGGGGCAATTGGGTCCGCGCGTGCTGATCATGTTCATGCAGGACCGGACCACCCAGTCGGTTCTGGGTGCCTTTGTGGGCGTGTTCCTGTTCGCCCTCGTGGTGCTGGGGGAAGTGAGCGAGCTCGAGGACGGGTTCGTGCCCGAGCTCGCCGTGGCCGCCACAATCGTCATCGCCACCGGCGCGTTCGGGCTGGTGATCTATTTCGTCCACCACATGGCGCTGTCGATCCAGGCCGATGTCATCGTCGCCGATCTGGGCAAGCGGTTCGCCAAGTCCGTCGGCAAGGTCGCCGCCAGGGCCGATGCCTCCGATATCGCCAGCGCCAACCGCCGCCTCAAAGAGTTCGACGGCTTTGCCGGGGCGCCCGTTCCTGCACCCGGCAGCGGCTATATCCGCCACATCGCCTACGATCAGCTGCTCCACATTCTAAAGGACAACAGCCTGCGCCTCGAAATCGATCTGCGGGTTGACGACTACGTGGCCGAAGGCATGCCTATGGCGCATGTGGAGGGACCTGCTCCCGACATCAGGGCGCTGATCAAATGCTTTACCATCGGACCGCGTCGCGATGTGCTCCAGGAAGCCACCTATGAGGCGCGTGCGCTGATCGATATCGCCTTGCGGGCGCTCTCGCCCGGCATCAACGATCCCAACACCGCCGTCGCCGCCATCGATCATATGAGCGGCTCGCTGCTGCCGCTGGTCCGCTCGGACGGCGTGCCCCGAGTGCTGTTCACCAGCGATGGGCGTGCCGCGCTCAAGCGGCCCGAGCTGGGGCTGGCCCACTATCTCGACCTGATCGTGCCCGCGCTGTTGCCGGCCATGCGCACCGATACGCTGGCCACCGAAAGGCTGATCGAGCTCTTGATCCTTTTCGACCGGGTGAGCCGGCAGGAGCACCAGCGTGAGGCGATTACCAAATGGCGCAAGGTGATGGCCCGCGACGTGGACAACCACCAGCTGCCGCAAACCATGGTGGACTGGCTCAAGGACAAGGCGAGCGAGTGAGGTGTTGCGCGAACACGCGCTCAAACCACATTGTCTCCACACTGGTCATCCCGGGCGAAGACCCGGGAACCGTAAGCGGCAGAGCCGGGGTTTTTATCTCGGACGCTGAGTGTACTGGGCCCCGGGTCAAGCCCGGGGTGACAGGGTGGGGAAGGCAGCAGCGGCGTTGCCCAATGGGATCGCTGCAAGCGGCTCTAGCGGTCCAGCATGTCCTTGAGCAACGCTTCGGCCAGCGGCTGGGCGTCGCGGGCCTCATGGGTGGGCACGGCGATGGCCAGGCCCTTGCCCGTCAGCCCCGCCCCGATGCCCGGCAGCCCGCCATCGGTGATCTCGCGCGGGGTGAACCCGTGCGCCTGAAGCGCGGTGACCATGAGCCGGGCCACCGATTCGCGTTCCACATAGACAATGGTTTCATAGTCGGTCATGGCGCGGCTCCTTAAAAGCAAACGGGGTCCGTGGACTGTCCACGGACCCCTTTAACGTCTATCGCATGGCGCCGGTTCAGGCCACCTTGCGTTCGACCATCATCTTCTTGATTTCGGCAATCGCCTTGGCCGGGTTGAGCCCTTTGGGGCAGACCTTGGCGCAGTTCATGATGGTGTGGCAGCGATAGAGCTTGAAGGGGTCTTCAAGATCGTCGAGGCGTTCGGACGTGGCTTCGTCCCGGCTGTCGATCAGCCAGCGATAGGCCTGCAACAGCACGGCCGGACCGAGATATTTTTCCCCGTTCCACCAATAGGACGGGCACGAGGTCGAGCAGCACGCGCACAATATGCACTCGTAAAGCCCGTCGAGCTTGGCCCTGTCCTCTTTCGACTGCAGCCATTCGGTGTCCGGGGTGGGTGATTTGGTCTGCAGCCATGGCTGGACCGATTTGTGCTGCTCGTAAAAGGTCGAAAGGTCGGGCACCAGATCTTTCACAACCGGCATGTGCGGCAGCGGATAGACGGCGATCGGGCCGTTTGAAACCTCGTCCATGCCCTTGGTGCAGGCCAGCGTATTGGCGCCGTCGATGTTCATGGCGCACGAACCGCAAATCCCTTCGCGGCACGAGCGGCGCAGGGTGAGCGTGGGATCGATGTTGTTCTTGATCCACAAGAGCCCATCGAGAATCATCGGCCCGCAATCGTCGAGATCGACGAAATAGACGTCGATGCGCGGATTGTCGCCCGTGTCGGGATCGTAGCGATAGACCTTGTATTCACGCAAATTCGTCGCGCCGTCCGGCTTTGGCCAGGTCTTGCCCTTTTTGGGGCGGGAGCGCTTGTCGAGGACGAGTTCAGCCATTTGTCGTTCGCTCCTTAGTAAACGCGGGCCTTGGGCGCGATCTTTTTGAGATCAATGCCATCGGACAGCGGATCGACGTGAACCGGACGGTAGCCGAGCGTCACCTTGCCCGCATCATCGATCCAGCTCAGCGTGTGCTTGCGCCAGTTGACGTCGTCGCGATCGGCGAAATCCTCGCGGGCGTGAGCGCCGCGGCTCTCCTTGCGCGCCTCGGCCGAATAGACCGTTGTGATGGCGTTGGCCATGAGGTTTTCAAGCTCGAGGGTTTCGACAAGATCGGAATTCCAGATCATCGAGCGGTCGGTGACCTTGACGTCGGCGAGTTCGGCCCAGATGCCTGAAATCCGCTCACAGCCCGCTTCGAGGGTTTCCTGGGTGCGGAACACTGCGGCGTCTTCCTGCATGGCGCGCTGCATCTTGTCGCGCAGTTTTGCGGTCGGCGCACTGCCATTGGCGTGACGCAGCCGGTCGAACCGGGCGAGGATCTTGTCGTCCTGGGCGCTGTTGATCGAAGGGATCGGTGCGCTCCGGTCCATCACCGCACCGGCCCGCAGCGCGGCGGCGCGGCCGAACACCACAAGATCGGTCAGCGAGTTGGACCCCAGCCGGTTGGCGCCATGCACCGAAGCGCAGGCCGCTTCGCCCACCGCCATCAGCCCGGGCACCACACGATCGGGATCGCTCTCGGTGGGATTGAGCACTTCGCCATGATAATTGGCCGGTATGCCGCCCATATTGTAGTGGACGGTGGGAATGACCGGGATCGGCTCGCGGGTCAGATCGACACCGGCAAAGATTTTCGCACTCTCGGAAATGCCTGGCAGGCGCTCATGAAGCACCGCCGGGTCGAGGTGATCGAGGTGCAGGAAGATGTGGTCGCCCTTGGCGCCCACGCCCCGGCCCTCGCGGATTTCCATGGTCATGCAGCGGCTCACGACGTCGCGGGATGCCAGATCCTTGGCGTTGGGGGCATAGCGCTCCATGAAGCGCTCGCCCTCGGAATTGACCAGATACCCGCCCTCCCCGCGCGCGCCCTCGGTGATCAGGCACCCCGAGCCGTAAATGCCCGTGGGGTGGAACTGGACAAATTCCATATCCTGGAGCGGCAGCCCGGCGCGGGCCACCATGCCGTTGCCGTCGCCCGTGCAGGTGTGGGCCGACGTGGCCGAGAAATAGGCGCGTCCGTCCCCGCCGGTGGCCAGCACAACCATCTTGGCGCGGAAGCGGTGAATGGTGCCGTCGTCGAGCTTCCAGGCGATGACGCCCTGGCATTCCCCGTTCTCGCCCATGATCAGATCGAGCGCGAAATATTCGACGAAGAACTCGGCGTTGTTGCGCAACGACTGGCCATAAAGCGTGTGCAGGATGGCATGGCCGGTGCGGTCAGCCGCCGCGCAGGTGCGCTGCACCGGGGGGCCTTCGCCATATTCGGTCATGTGACCGCCGAACGGGCGCTGATAGATCTTGCCCTGTTCGGTGCGCGAAAACGGCACGCCGTAATGCTCGAGCTCGTAGATCGCCTGGGGGGCCTCGCGGGCCAGATATTCCATGGCGTCATTATCGCCCAGCCAGTCCGACCCCTTGACGGTGTCGTACATGTGCCACTGCCAGCTGTCGGGGCCCATGTTGGAGAGCGAGGCCGCGATGCCGCCCTGCGCAGCGACGGTGTGGCTGCGGGTGGGGAAGACCTTGGTGACGCAGGCGGTCGAAAAGCCCTGCTCGGCCATGCCCAGCGTGGCGCGCAGTCCCGCGCCGCCGGCGCCGACCACCACGACGTCATAGGCGTGGTCGATGATTTGGTAAGCCGAAGCCATGAGCGAAATTAACCTCCGAAGGCGAGGACGAGAACCGAAACCAGGGCGATAACGCCCACGATCACGGTGAAAATGGTGTTGGCCGCCTTGGCCAGCGAGTGATTGCGCGGCTCGTGGATGTAATCCTCGATCACCTCGTTCATGCCGTTGCGCATGTGGATGAAGGCGACGGCGAACAGGACGATGGCGAGGATGGAAACCAGCGGATTGGCGAAGGTCGCGGTCATCTGGGCCCGGTCGGCGCCCGACAGCGAAACGACCAGCCAGATCAAGAACCCGACCAGAACGATATTGATCGCTCCGGTGACACGCTGGAGAATGAAGGCGCCGGTGCCCTTTTCCTTGGGATTTGTCTGCATGGTGTTCCCCCTAGAACCAGACGAACACGGCCCAGACGATGACCGTCGCCGCAATCGAGAAAACAAGCGTGGCAAGCGTGATGGCCTCGCGGCTGGCCGGATCGAACCCGGCGCCGGTGTCCCAGATGAAGTGCTTGAGCCCGCCGGCCATGTGATGGAACAGTGTCCAGGTGTATAAAAACAGCCCGATCTGGATGATCGGATGCCCAAAGAACCCCTGCACCGCTGCCAGCTGATCCTGTCCCAGCGCGGCCGATCCCAGCCAGAGCGCAAACAGGACGGTGCCCAGATAGAGCCCGATGCCCAGCACGCGGTGCACGATCGACAGGGTCATGGTCAGGGTAAAGCGATAGACGGAAAGATGCGGGGACGTCGGTCGGAACTGCGCCATTGTCTGCCTCGATCTGGCCCGCGCGGAGCCGCCGGGCACACAGCGCCGGTTGCCCGGCAGAAAACTTGCGGCCAACTTCTAATCGCGCTTTCCCCATTCGTCAAAGGGCCGCGCTTACGTCTTTGGTCTGAAAACGGCCAACGCGGCCCCCGCTAAAATATTGACTTTTAAGGTCATATTTTTGTCCGGCACTGGACAGCACCGGTTAAGTCGAGGCAAGAGTGGAGAAATGTCAGCCAGGTTTACCTACAAGGTAAAGTCAAGATGCCAGCCCACAACGCGATCACCATCACAGCCAAAAAAATACTCGCACGCGCCTGGGGCAGCCTGACCGAATATGTGCTGGCCTATCCGCGCCGGGACGGAACCAGTGTTTCGCTGACCCGCGAGGTCTATGACCACGGCAGCGCCGCGGCGATTCTGCTGCTCGATACCGACCGCCGGGTGATGACGCTGGTGCGCCAGTTCCGCCTGCCGCCTCACCTCAATGGCGACGATGGCAATCTGATCGAAGTGTGCGCCGGGCTGCTCGAGGGGGACGACCCGGAAACCTGCGCGAAAAAGGAAGCGCTTGAGGAGACCGGCATCGTGCCCTCCCGCCTGCGGTTTGCGTTCCAGATCTATGCCAGCCCCGGATCATTGAGCGAGAAAATCCACTGCTTTGTCGGCTTCTACGACGAAGGCTGCAGGCGCGGCCCAGGCGGCGGACTGGCCGAGGAGGGGGAGGAGATCACGCTTGTCGAAGCCGGATTCGATCAGGCACTGGCGATGATCGATCAGGGACAGATCATCGATGCCAAAAGTGTGGCGCTGATCCAGTACGCTGCAATCAATGGGCTTTTGGCGGACCCAAGGCGGGGCTAAGGGGTTGCAAGGAACGCGCCGGTCACCGAATGGAGCAATTGGGGATTGCTCCAGAGCACCCACGCGCCAATGGCCAGCGCCACAAGCAGCACCAGCCCGAACGCCTTGCGCACCAGCGAAAAGACCAGCCAGAACGCCACCAGCGCAATGGCGCCGATGACAATAAGTGAAAAGCTGTCGGTTGGAATCCCGGCCTCCCTGCGAACCGTTGAACCACCACCGATTGCACAGCCCGAGGGCGGCTTTTTGATGTCAGGCAGCGGGCCGGACCGGCAAAGGTCTGCCCAATCGTCCATGGAACCGTGAGCGGGGACAATAAGTTTGCCCACCAGAACCAACCTCATGGAAGGAATGCCAGATCATGAAAACATTTGCTTCGATTGCCCTCGTCATGGCCGGTGCCCTGGCCGTCTCCGGCTGCACCTCGACCCAGCAGAACATGACAGGGGCGGCAGTTGGCGGCGGCGCAGGCGCGGCCGTCGGCGGATCTGTCGCTGGCACGCCCGGCGCCGTAGTGGGCGGGGCCGGCGGTGCGGCTGCAGGCGTTGCCGTTTCCGAAGAAATGAACGACTGATTTGCCTCCGGGTGGCCGGTGGGCCGCCCGAGCGCATGTGCAAAGAAGCGGGGCCTGCTCACGTCGGCCCTGCTTTGTATTTTTAACGCGATCGGGTAAGGCCGGGCTCTAGGCGTTCGGATGGACCGAACCCGGCCCCAAATCGAGCTCCCGCGCCAGCGCGCCGGAAACGGCGCGCAATTGAAGCCATTCCTCTTCGCTCAACCCCACGAGCAGATCGGCCAGGATCGCTTCGCGCGCCGCACAGGCGACTTCGACCGCAGCCAATCCCGCCACGGTAACTTCGATGCGACCCGAGCGACGATCATCTCCATCGGCGCGGCGCGCCAACCCCTGACGAACAAGGCCTTCGACCAAACGAGAGGCAGTGGGCGCCGAGATCTTTTCCTGCGCCGCCAACCGGCCAATGGTATTGGCCTTGAGAAAATGGATCACCGACAGCGCCGAAAGCTGCGCCGCGCTGCATCCGGTCTGCCGGTCTGCCGCCTGCAGCGCCCTGTCGAGCGGCAGAACCAGACGATGGAGCAATTGCAGGGCGCGCGACTTGTGAGACTGGGACACAGATTTCTCTTTCAATTAGTAAAGCTAATTGTTAGCATAGCTAAACATCTATTGCCAACGATCGCATCGGAAATTCACCATGGAACTTCACCGGGGACGGCTTATCGATCATGTGCACCTGCGGGTCAGCGATCTCCAAAAGAGCCGCGACTTCTATCGTGCCGCGCTCGGTGCGCTGGGCCGTGAACTGACCCTGGAAACGGATTCGTTTTTCGTGTCCGATGAATTGTTCGTCGATGCGGCAAACGATTATGTGAGCAGGGTTCATCTGGCTTTCCAGACCACCGGCCCCGACATGGTCGAGGCGTTCTACGAGGCAAGCGTCAAAGCCGGAGGCACTGACAACGGCGCGCCGGGCGAGCGGCCCTACCATCCCGGCTATTATGCCTGCTTCGTTCTCGATCCCGACGGCAACAATATCGAGGCTGTTTGGAACGGCCCCCATGACCGCAATACGGAATCGGTGGTCATCACCGCCCATATGTGAAGCCATGAGCACCGGCACTTCGCGCCTCAGCCAACCCATGCCCGACGATATCGGGCAAAGGCTCGAAGAGGCGGGGCTGCGCGCCGCCTATGACAAGCGGCCCGCCTATCAGCGCAACGACTATCTGGGCTGGATCGCCCGCGCCAAGCGCCCGCAAACGCGCGAAAAGCGGATCGCCCAGATGCTCGACGAACTGCAGACGGGCGGGGTCTATATGGCCATGAAGTGGGGGGCTCAGACGTAATCGACGAGCTTTTTGTCCGGATCGTAGGGCTGGTCCTCGACGTCCTTGGTCACCGCCTGGCCGCAGCGCATTTTGCCCGTGGCGGCATCGAAGACGTAATGGGGGGCGCCGTACAGCAGCCAGCCGTCCGAGAGCGCTTTGGTCACCTTGTGGCAAAAGGTCGAATCATCGTCGCCGGACAAAAAACGGTAGATCATCATGGAAATCAAAACTCCTTACAGCGCTGCGCGCCAGCACATTTGCACGCAGCGCCGACACCATAGCGATTGATCTTGGCCGCGTCAGGGGCTAATCGGCAGGGGCGGACAGAGTACAAAAGGATGCGAGCATGACGCAGCAATTCCCGCCCTTCCTGATCGAGGGCTACCGCAACTTCATGTCGGGGCGGTATGCGACCGAGAGCCAGCGCTACAGAAAGCTGGCCGAAGAGGGCCAGAAACCCACAACGATGGTGATTGCCTGCTGCGATTCGCGCGCCGCGCCGGAAACGATTTTCGATTGCGGGCCGGGGCAGTTGTTCGTCCTGCGCAACGTCGCCAATCTGGTGCCGCCCTTCGGGCCGGACGCCGCCTATCACGGCACCTCCTCGGCCATCGAATTTGCGATCATTCATTTAAAGGTCGAAAACATCGTGGTCATGGGCCATGGCCGCTGCGGCGGCATTGCCGGGGCCCTGGCCACCGCGGCCGGGCACGCGCCCGAGGGCGCCTTTATCGGCAAATGGCTGACCATGATCGAGGAGGTGGCCGGCAAGGTCGAGGCCAATTCGCTCCTGACCGCCTCCGAACAGCAAACCGCGCTCGAGCGCATCGTCATCCGCCAGTCGATCGGCAATCTTTTGACCTTTCCCTTCGTCAAGGACCGCGTCGAGGCCAATGAGCTTTCGCTGCACGGGGCGTGGTTCGACATTTCCTCGGGCGAACTCTGGACGATGAACGGGGAAAGCGGCGACTTCATGCGGCCTGAGCTTTAGCCTGAGGGCGAAGCCATCCCTTTCCCACAGCGTCATCCCGGGCTTGACCCGGGATCCAGTAACCGGCAGCGCCAGCGGTTCTTGCTTTGACGCTGAGTGTACTGGGCCCCGGCTCAAGGCCGGGGTGACCAAGGGTGGGCGTGGCTGGGTCGGGGAACCAAGCCAACCGCAAAGCCCTCTGGAGCCGTCGTTCCGCTAGACCCTAGGCGCGGATCGGTCATGCGCCCGGATTGATCGGCACCTGTCTGGGCCTCATCCTGGCAACCGTCAGAATGAGCCCAACAAAGATCAGGATGCCGCCCGCCACATCGGCCCCATAAATCGGTTCGCCCAGAATCAGGACCCCCGACGAAATTCCCGCGATGGGAACCAGAAGGGTGAAGGGCGCCACTGTCGCCGCCGAATGGCGCGATAAAAGACCCGACCACATGGTGAACCCGAACAGCGTTGCGGGATAGGCCAGGAAGGCAACCAGCATCACCGCGTTCCAGCTTGGCGGATCGATATAGGCGAAAATGGCCGGGCCGCCCTCGAAGGTGAACGAGAGCGCAAAAAGCGGAATAGATCCCAGCATATTGCCCCACGCCACGAAAGGCAGCATGGGGATCGATCCGGCCAGTTTCGAGATATTGTTGGCGACGCCCCAGCTCAGCGCCGCCAGCATCAATATGGCCAGCGGCAGCAATTGACCGCCCGAACCGTGGCCCCAGGCGATAACGCCGATGCCGCCGAATGCGACGAGACCGCCAACGATCTGCAGCCGGCGCGGCACCTCGCCGAAGACGAAGAACGCAATGGCGATGGTAAACATCGCCTGCACCTGCAGGGCGAGCGAGGCGAGGGACGCCGAAAGGCCTAAAAACAGCGTCAGGTTGAGCAGCGCATAAAGCGCGCAGGCCATGAACAGCCCATACCCGGCAACCAAAAGCCAGGGCGCTTTGGGCCGGGGGATGAAGAACACCACCGGCACGGCGGCGAAAAAGAACCGCAGCGCCGCCGAGAGCAGCGGCGGCAATTCGGCAATGCTGAGTTTGATGACCGTAAAATTGAACCCCCAGATCGCAACGACAACGAGGGCGATCAGGATGTCGCGAAGGGGCATGGGGAGGCTCGCAAGAACAAAAAGGCAGGGGCCCTGCTCTAGCGCACCGCCCCTGCCCTGTCATCACTCACCGATGAAATTTCAGCGTGGTGCGATCGCCACGTCTTCATAGCCCGGAGCGGTGCCCCAGACATTGATTGTGGTGGTGGCGCGCAGGCCGTGGATCTGGAACGGATCCTCGGCGATGATCTTTTCGACCTCGGCCTTGGTCTCGGCCTCGAAGATCCACAGCCCACCAACCGGGCTGCCGCCTTCCTGGGCACGCATGGCGCCGGCCAGAACGATCTTGCCTTTGTATTTGCGCAGATAGGCCTGATGGTCCGCGGTATGCTCGGCGCGGATCTCAGCTGCACCCTCGGTCTTGTCGGTGAAAAGAGCTGCCCAGCGCATCATGCGGCCTGACTTTTCATCAGACCGCGCGCGATCAGCGTTTCGGCGATCTGGACGGTGTTGAGGGCCGCGCCCTTGCGCAGATTGTCCGAGACCACCCACATGACCAGCCCGTTTTCCACGGTCACGTCCTCGCGAATGCGGCTGACATAGGTGGCGTCTTCGCCCTTGGATTCAACCGGGGTCATGTAGCCGCCGTTCTCGCGCTTGTCGAGCACCACGATCCCAGGTGCATCGCGCAGCGCGTCGCGCGCCTCGTCGGGCGAAATCGGCCGCGCAAATTCCATGTTGACCGCTTCGGAATGGCCAACGAACACCGGCACGCGCACGGCGGTGCAGGTGACCTTGATCTTGGGATCGAGCATCTTTTTGGTTTCGGCCAGAACCTTCCACTCTTCCTTGGTGTACCCGTCTTCCATGAACACATCGATGT
>PBNW01000037.1 GCA_002723255.1 Pelagibacterium sp.
CGCTGCTCGAGGCGTTGCACGGTCGCCAGATACCAGGCAGTGAACTGAACAAGGTTGGTTGGCGGCGGATGCCGTTCACGGGGATCGCCGCCGCGGCGCAACCGCCCAGCTGCCAGCCGCATGCGCCAGCGCATCAGATAGTCCAGTGGCGCCAGGCCGACGCGCTGCTTGAAGCGCGCGGCAAAGCTCGACCGCGACTGCCCGGCAAGGCTCGACAACTCCGTCAGCGTCCAGTCCCTTCCGGGCGCGGCGTGCATTGCGTGCAGGACCGGCGCGATGTGCCGATCGGTGAGACCGCCCAGCCAGCCGGAACTTGCCGCGTCCCGCTGCGCCAGATGCGCCCGGATGACATGGATGAAGGCCATTCGCAGCAGGTCATTGCAGACCAGTTGTGCGCCCGGTGCGCCGGAATCCCATTCCCGGTCGAGCTGGTCGAGCAGCCAGGCGAACGGCGCGGCCGAGCCGCCCTTGATGACGAGGATCTGCGGCAGCGCATCGGACAACACGACGCCATCGACGGTGTCGAGCCGCACGCTGCCGCCCAGAATGGCAAAGTCGCGACCCTCGCCGAGCTGCCCGGCGAGGGTGGAGGTAGAGAAGACGTCATAGGCCGAGGTGAGCTTTTCGCCGGGCGAACTGGCCAGATCGAAGCGTCCATTGGCGACCACGAAGCAATCACCGGCCTCCAGCCGAACCGGCTCGTCGCCCTCGGTAAGCAGCCAGCAGCCGCCCCGCCGCACCACGTTGAATTTGATGTTGGCGGGCGCGGGAAAGCGGATGCCCCAGCGTCCGCCGGCCTGCAGGCTGATGGAACACAGCGCCACGGCATTGATGGTGTTGAGCACGGCGGACAGTGCATCGCTGGGCGAGTTCTGGACGATCACGATATTATCTCGGACTTCAATGACTGGTTTATCCAAATAGGTAGGTCATATCAGTAGGCATGACAAGCGGAGCAGAACACATGAGCAATCTTCAAAGTCCCGTCGGATCGCCCTTCACCGCCGCCAGTACGGCCGCCGAGGTCGTCGAGGGCATCGATCTGGCGGGCAAGACCGCCATTGTCACCGGCGGCCATTCCGGCATCGGCCTCGAAACGGTTCGGGCCCTGGCGGGTGCTGGCGCCCGTGTTATCGTCCCGGCCCGCGACCCGGCCCGCGCTGCCCTCGCCTTGGCCGGGATCGCCCGAACCGAGATGGATGCGCTCGACCTCACCCAGGCTGCATCGGTCGCTGCCTTTGCCGCAAGGGTAGTGGCGTCCGGCAGCGCCATCGACATGCTGATCAACAGCGCCGGCATCATGGCAGCGCCGCTGTCCCGCGATGCCAATGGCCATGAGGGCCAGTTTGCCACCAATCATCTCGGCCATTTCCGGCTCACGCTCGGGCTGTGGCCGGCGTTGCGCCGCGCGGGCGAGGCGCGCGTCGTCAGCGTATCGTCACGCGGGCACCAGATCGCCGGCATGGATTTCGACGATGTGGATTTCACCAGGCGCCCCTATGACAAATGGGTGGCCTATGGCCAATCCAAGACGGCCAATGCGCTCTTTGCCATGGGACTTGATGCTCGTGGCAAGGACGCTGGCATCCGCGCGTTTTCCCTCCATCCCGGCCAGGTTCTGACCGGGCTGGCGCGGCACCTCAGCGCGGAAGAAATCGCCGGCTTCGATACCAATGACAGCGAAGGCCAGCCGCGCGTCGACCCTGACAAGGGAATGAAAACCGTCGAGCAGGCGGCGGCGACGAGCCTTTGGTGCGCCACCAGCCCGTTACTGGCCGGCCTGGGCGGCGTCTATTGCGAAGATAGCGACATCGTCGAGATCAACACTGCCGAAGCCGGTCGCAAGGGCGTCGCCCCCTGGGCGGCTGATGCCAGTTTCGCCGAGCGGCTATGGACAATGTCCGAATCCATGACCGGCCTTTCCCTCAACTGACGTTTTCCTCACCCAGCCGCCCAGCGGCAGAAAGTGCCTTTCATGACAACTTCTCCAAGCCTTGCCGGCAAGCGCGCCTTCGTTACCGGCGGTTCACGCGGCATCGGCGCCGCGATTGTCCGCCGACTGGCGGCAGACGGCGCCCAGGTCGCCTTCAGCTATTCGGCCAGCGCAGACGCGGCCCGGCACGTGGCGGCCGAAATTCAAGCAACCGGGGGCTATGCCAGGGCCATCAAGGCTGACAGTGGCGACATCGCTGCGGTCCGGAAAGCGATCAATGACGCTGCGGCGCAGTTTGGCGGCCTCGACATTCTCGTCAACAATGCCGGCATCATGGTGCTGGGCATGGTGGATGACATCAGCGAGGCCGATTTCGACCGCATGATCGCCGTCAATGTGCGTTCCAGCTACTTTGCCATCCAGCAGGCCCTGGCCCATATGCGGCAAGGCGGCCGGATCATCAATATCGCCAGCAATACCGTGCGGCGGATCGGCAGCCCGACGGCCAGCGTCTATGCCCTGACCAAATCGGCCATCGAGGGCATGACCCGCGGTCTGGCCCATGATCTGGGCCCGCGCGGCATTACCGTCAATGCGGTGCAACCCGGCCCCACCGCCACCGACATGACCCCGGGCAGCGGCCCGATTGCCGAGCATCTGCAATCGATGATTCCGCTGGGCCGCCTGGGCCAACCGCCTGAAATCGCCGCGGTGGTCGCCTTCCTGGCCTCCGAGGCCGCCTCATTCGTCACCGGATCCAGCATCACTGTGGATGGCGGTCTGACCTCCTGAGCGTAGCTGACCAGAAGTATCAGGTGTGCGTCAATCCGGGTTGACGCACACCGCTTTCGCAACCTTCGGGATGTCGCATCGATTGAACGACAGGAATGGAATGCTTAGCGACGTCGCCATCCGGCCGAAAGGCAGCTTGGGCTTCTTCATGCACGGCCATACCGACAGAAATTGCGCGGATGCCGAATGTCAGCTTCGTCCGTTTCCGAGCTGGAACCGGACCTTCGGCTGTCGGCCCAGCGCCTGCCGATCTCAGCGTTTCTCTCTTGGCCAATCAGGGCCAAAGGAGACCTTCGATGGTATATTCAAGATCTGATGATTTAGCCCGAGGACGGGCTGCGTGGAATACCGGAAAGACTGTAGGGACCAAGCATCCTCTGACCCGGAAGCAGATTTTGGCAATCCGTTTCTTTCTGGACCGGGAAGGCCGATTTCGAGGCCGTGCCCTGTTCGATCTCGCAATCGACAGCAAGCTTTACGGATGCGATCTCGTCAAGGTCAAGACTGGCGACGTGGTCACTGGACTCGAGATTCGAACACGGGCAATGGTCGTTCAACAAAAGACCGGACGTCCTGTCCGATTGAATTGATCAGCGATGTGCGTGCCAGCCTATGGGCCTGGCTTGAACGGCGAGGGGGTAGTGCCAGTGACTAGGCCCTTCCAAGCCGTGTCGACCACAATCACCACATGAGCACGCGACAGTATGCGCGCCTGGTCGATGAATGGGTCATCTCGACTTCTTGCTGAACGGACCGAAATTTGAACAGGGGGCGGTCATGTGTCGCAACGGATGACCGCTTGCCATCTCGATGTAACCGATGCCGTGCATGTGTGCCCGGGCCTGGTCCGCTGTGCGGTCATGGCATGAGCAGTGCGCCGAGCCGCAACGTCTCCTGGACGAGCATGTCCAGATCCTCCTGTCGGGTTCGGTGGTTATTGACCGCCACCCGCAGGCAGTGCTCGCCATGGACGGTCGTGTCCGAAAGCACTGCGATACCCTCTTCCTGAAGCCGCAGCATGATCTCGAGATTGAAGGCCTTGCGCCCAATTTCATCAGTGCCATCGTGATTGTAGCGGAAGCAGACGATGTTGATGCTGGTCGGTGCGACCAGTTCGAGCAGGGGTTCCTGCTCGATCAGGCCGGTGAGGTAACGCGCCTGCGCGATGTTCTGGTCGATCAGACGGCCAAACTTCTCGACACCATGCTCCAGGAGCGCCATCCAGACCTTCAACGCGCGGAAACCGCGCGTCGTCTGCAGGCCGTATTCATGCAGCCAATTGCCCGATGCGAGCCCGCGCGGCGTCGATTCGAGATATTCCTGCGTGACGGCGAAGGCGCCGCGATGCGCGGCGGCGTCGCGGACCAGAACGCACCCCACCTCGAAAGGAGCGTGCAGCCATTTGTGCGGATCGAGAGCCACGGAATCGGCGCGCATGATGCCCGAGACGCGATAGGCATTCGCTGGCGCAATCGCCAGTAGGGCTCCTATGCAGCCGTCGACGTGAAGCCAGAGACCTTCTTCCGCCGCCAGGTCAGCCAAAGCTTCCAGATCGTCAATGGAGCCGGTGTTGACCGTGCCGGCCGTAGCAATCAGGCAGGCCGGGTTAAAGCCGGCGGCCCGATCCTCCGAAATGGCGGCCCGAAGAGCGGCGATGTCGATCCGCAGTTCGGCATCCGTGGGAACACGGCGAAGCGACTTGTTGCCCAGCCCCAGCGCCTCCACCGCCTTGCGGTGGCAGCTGTGCACCTGGTCCGAGGCGTAGAAGCGTAGCGGCCTTTCGATCCCGCCGATGCCGTCCTCGCGGATATTCACTCCCGCCTTGACGTTGCGCGCGACGGTGAGAGCGATCAGGTTGGCCATCGAGCCGCCGCTCACCAACGTTCCGCTGGCGGAGGCGGGAAATCCCATCATCTCCTTGCACCAGTTAACGACCTGAACGTCCATCAATGCGGCGGCATGATTGCCGCCGCCGAGGTTCGACCCCTGGACGGCCGCGAGAAAGTCGGCCAATGCCCCGGTGAAATTGCTCGACCCCATGTACCAGGACCAGAAGCGCGGATGTATGTTGCCCATCGGATAGGGCATCAGGTTGTCGCTGACCTGTCGATAGACGTCGTCGAGCGGCATGGGAGACCTAGGGAGCGGCCGCTCGAACGTCTCCTTCACCTCAAACGGCATTTCCCGCCATGCCGGACGCTCGCGGATATCGCGGAGGTAGTCGATCGAATCGTCGACCATTCGATGCGAGAGTTTCCGGACATCGCTCCAGTCGAACGGGTCTAGCGTTTCTTCGGCTTCCGAGAACGCAGGCTTGCGCAGCACATCCATCATTGCTCTTCCCCGTGGCGTCTTCACGCGGCAGCGAGCTGGTATCCGGGGGTCGACAACGAGAGGGCGCGTTCGCCCTCGTCCATGTCGGCCTCGATCCCGTCAAAGAGCGGCGTCGTCATGTATCGTTCGCCGGTGTCGGGCAGCATGCACAGGATGACGGATCCGGCTGGCGCCTGCTCCGCAATCTGATGGGCGACGGCGAAGCTGGCGCCGCCGGAGATTCCGGTCAGAATTCCTTCCTTCTGCGCAAGCTCTTTCGCCCATTTGATCCCTTCGGCGCCGGCGATAGGGGTGACGTTGTCGTAGAGGCTGGCGTCGATCGCCTGTTGCAGCACATGCGGAATGAAGTCCGGCGTCCAGCCCTGGATCGGATGGGGTTCGAAGGCGGGATGGCTTGAGGTCGGCGCGCCCCCGGGATCACGCGCCTGCAAGCGACCGCTGCCGATCAATTGCGCGTTGGCCGGTTCGGCGAGCACGATCCGCGTTTCTGGCCTTTCCCGGCGCAACACGCGGCCAACGCCGGCCACCGTGCCGCCGGTGCCGTAGCCCGTCACGAACCAGTCGAGGCGCGATCCGGCAAAATCGTTGATGATTTCGCGCGCGGTCGTTGCCTCGTGAATGGCGGCATTGGCCTTGGTCTCGAACTGGCGCGCGAGGAACCAGGCGTTCGCTTCGGCCAGTTCGACGGCTTTCCTGTACATGCCGAAACCCTTTTGCGCGCGCGGGGTCAGGACGACCTTGGCGCCGAGCATGCGCATCAGCTTGCGCCGCTCTATCGAGAAGCTATCGGCCATGGTCACGACCAAGGGATAGCCCTTCGCAGCGCAGACCATGGCAAGTCCGATGCCGGTATTGCCCGATGTCGCCTCGACCACCGTTTGACCGGGCCTAAGGCTTCCGTCGCGCTCTGCCTCCTCGATGATGTTGAGTGCCAGACGATCCTTGACCGATCCAGCCGGGTTGAAAGCTTCCGCCTTGACGTAGAGTTCTACACCGGCCGGGGCCAGATTGTTGACCCGGATTGCGGGGGTGTCGCCCACCGTTTCGAGGACGCTGGCGAAAAGCCTGCCACGCCCCTGTGTTGTGCGCATTGTCATCGCGTCCATCGATTTTCTCCTTCGCCGCTTGCTTCTGACTGGCGAGCCAAGTTTCGCTCGTGGAATCTGCGCCGTCCGCCTTGTGCTGGCTTGACGGAGTTCTGAAGAATTCCTGTAGAAGCCAAGAATTGTGCTGTATGCTCTCACATGACTTGGGCATTCGGCGATTTTCGGCTCGATCCGGAGCGATTTCAGCTCAGCTGTCGCGGTGAGCCGGTTCGGCTTGAGCCGCAGGTACTCTCCTTGCTCATCCATCTCGTTCGAAACCGCGATCACATGGTCACCAAGGACGAAATCGTTGCCGCAGTGTGGCAGGGCGAGGCTGTGTCGGATGCCAGTGTTTCGAGCCGTATCCGCTCGGCCCGCAAGGCCGTCGGCGACGATGGCGCGCGACAGGCAGTAATCTCCACGGTCCATGGTCGAGGCTTCCGCTTCATCCCGGAGGTCACCACCTCGTCGCCCGGGCAAACGGCTTCGCAGGATTCCGCCCACCCGACACCAGACCGTTCTGGCGGGCGCCCTTCGATCGCGGTTCTGCCCTTCCAACAGCTCGGCCTGCTGCCGGAACTCACCATTCTTGGCGACGCAATCCCGCACGAGATCATCGAAGCACTGTCGCGGTTGCGATGGCTCGCTGTGATCGCGCGGGGGTCAACCTTCCGCTTCCGGCAGGTCGCCGCCGATCTTGATCTGGTGTCGACCGCACTTGCCGCGCGCTACGTCCTGTCAGGAGTGATCGAGAGCCCCGGCCGCAGCATCGCGGTGACCCTCGAACTGACTGACGCCATCTCGCGCGAGATCATCTGGGCAGACAGGCTCGCGTCTCCCATTGATGAGATCGACGATCTGAGGGGACGGATCGTGGCGCACCTGGTATCGGCACTCGAGGCGCATATACCCTTCAACGAGGCGCGCATCGCGCGGCTGAGCGATCCAACCGGAGTGGACGCCTGGGCCAACTACCACATCGGCCTTGGCCATCTCTACAGGTTCACGGCAACAGACAATGCGCTTGCGAAGCTTTGCTTTGAGCGTGCGATCACGGCGGATCCTCAGCTTGGGCGCGCTCATGCGGGATTATCCTTCACCAGTTTTCTGGACGCGTTCCTGCGCCTGACGCCCGATCCGGCGCAGGCGGCGCGAGACGCACGTCGCCATGCCGAACGCGGACTCGAATTGGACCCTCTCGACCCGTTCGCGAATTTCACGATGGGGCGCACCTTCTGGCTGTCCAACGAGCCCGAGATCGCCGCAGACTGGCTGGCGCGGGCGACCTCGCTGAACCCGAATTACGCGCAGGGATTTTACGCCACGGCATTCACGGCAATGTTGACGGGCAATGCAACTGTCGCGTTCGCCGCCTTGGACACTTCGCTGAATCTGAGCCCGCTCGACCCGCTGCTATACGGTATTCGCGGCGTGCGGGCGCAGATGCTGATCCAGCAGGAAGACTATGAGGCCGCGGCCAGTTGGGCCGACCGTGCGGCGACCACGCCCGGAGCGCATTACCTGATCGCCATGATCGCGCTTGTCGCGAACGGGCTGGCCGAGCGTCATGAACAGGCGGCCCGGTGGCGACAAACGATCCGCCGGCTCAAGCCGAAAGCAACATCGGCCGACTATTTCGCTGCCTTCCCGACACGCGAAACGGCCTCGCGCGCGCTCATTGCGGCGGAGCTGCGCCGACAGGGCTTCTGATCACGCTTCGCCGCACAGCCGTGCCAGATAGCGACGATCAGGGCCTTCGCGACATCAAGTTTGATCGCGTCGCTGAGAAAGGCGAAACCCGGTCATAATGGTTCGTGTACCCACCGCTGTGGGCAGACCTTTCCGCTGCCGCCTCAGTGTTCGCTAGCACCTATCCGAACCGAACCTGCCTGTCTTCTTCGAGGCCCGCTCAAGCCGAACAGCCAGTGGTGAACAAAACGGCGGGTTTCAAGCGCTTCGCAGCCCAGCTTGAATGACTGAAATTGCGGTGGATCGCGAACGTTGCCTTTCCGTACTTACTCGCCCAGACCAGATGAGGTGGATGGCTCCCGCTCCCGGCATCTGAGTGCCAAAGTGGGTTTGCTCTCAGGCAACCCGAGCAAAGGAGCCATCCGCCACGCAGATTGCCACTTGGGCCCCGGTTTGGCAAAACGCATTTTCCAGGTTCATGCCGTCAACGCCTCTGGCGAGCTTGTCAGTCGCAAGGCCCTGCGCCGATCGCAGGTTCTGGCATTCTTCACTAAGTTGCCGCCCTTTCTGGTCGGTATGGAGGCGTGCGGCACATCACACCATTGGGCGCGAGAGGTGGCAAAGCTGGGTCACGAGGTCCGTTTGATGCTGCCTGCCTACGTCAAGCCCCATATGAAGCGCGGCAAGAACGACTCGGTGGACGCAGAGGCGATCTGCGAAGCGGTGACGCCCCCCACCATGCGGTGTGGTCCGGGCGATAGCGGCTCGGGGCGAGACCTATCAAGCCCGCCATGTTCCAAATCTATGAGGTGACCCTAAAGCGGATACCAGTTCGAACCGATCAATCGGCTCCATGAGGTTGTAAGAGCGAAGCAAAGTGATGGCGATACCGGTCGGGCCGGGAGCAAGGACAACCCATGGACTGTCTGAGGCGCAATAGCCTGATAACCAGATTGGGGCCTTGTTCGCCGACCCCATCAGGGCCAGCAGTCTCTCGTGGCTGCATCAACAGGCCGGACAGAAGAGTGCACCCGACCCCTTCCCGGTCACTCCAAATACGGTGACAACAGGCACGAAACTCTCGTATATGGCTATAAATTACCGAGTAAACTCAATGCAGTAAGTGTTCGCAGGTTTGTTCTGACCGGCGCCCCATTTTCCCACTGCATAGGCCAGCAATTCGAGCGCGGCGTCCGGCCGCTCGCGTTCGGGCGAAAAGATCATCGGGGCCGCACCCGAATTGGGCGCCCGGCGCTAGGATGCGAAGCGGAAGGCGCGGCGCAGGGCAAATGCGAGAAAGGGCGGCCACGCCAAAAAGTTCAGAATCATCATGAGCATGCCGTAATCTTCCGGCCTGACCCCTTCGACGCGCGTTTGTGCGAAATACAGGCTCCTCTCGGGAGCGTCGGCCAGTTGCCAGTCGTCGCGCACCCCCCAACTTGCCAGTGGAACATGGACGCGCAGCGCTATGGCGGCGCCGTCCCACAAGTCCCACCTCTGCGGGTACGAGGGGCTATCGGGGGTCGCAACCTCGGCGCCGATTGTGGGCCCGATATTCCGCGAATCCAAATAGACCGCGGCAAACGAGATAATCAGGAAAATAAGGATCACGACGCCGATCCTTATGGGTCGCGTTCCGAATCCCAGCAGCCAGTCCCACAACAGCCAGCGCACAAAGGCCACCAGCGGCCGCGATAGCAGCGCGGCAATCAGTATTGTGGCGAGGATGACCAGCAAGTCGAGCTGCAGGGTCATGGAGATCAGCATGGCCGGAACGCCCACCATGGTAATTTCGAGCAAAGAGGGCCAGAAACGGCGGCGAACGCGCTCCCTGTGGCCACGTCTGACCATTTCCCGGTAGATAGCGTCGGCCTCGGCTTCATGGCCTCTGTTGCGCAGGCTGGACTCAGCGGCGAGATAGGTCGAGCGCCTGAAGGTGGCATCGCTCTCGAGCAGTGACTTGTAGCGTGTGAACCGGTTGTCGTCAGCGTCGTGCAGGTTCCACAGCGTAACGGACGTATCGGCCAGGTTGATGGGAATGGGAAAGATGTGCCGGCTCGAAAGCGGGGTGATCTCGAGTTCATTGATCTTGGCACCCGCCAGGATGAGCCCGCGTTCGCGCTCAACCGTTTCGGCATCCTCTCTTCTGGTAACCGGGGTCTGGAAGCTGGCGCCCGAAAGGCACATGTGCCAGACCTTCGATCCCGAGAAGTCGGCGCTGCCCGGTATCTGTGCATCCGAGTTCGGCGGCCTGATACCGACATCGCCGCCCGCAATCTGCTGCCAGCGCTGATGCCCCACGGTCCGGTACTGCCACAGGTGACCAGCCACTGTGATGTCGTGAGCGTCGATGGTGCCGTAGCCGCTATGGCTGCGGACTTCGGCCTCCGTCGCCTGCAACGTCAGGCCACTGAGATCGACATCATTGTGGCAACGCAACATGACCATTGAAAGACGCCTGACCCGCGCCATTGGCTTCCCGGTCCTGTCCTCGAGCGCATGCTGCACCAGCCGGTTGTAGAGGTCGCGATGGCGCTCCTGGGTCTGTAGCGAGTCAAGCAGAGAGACAGCTGACTGAAACAGCACGTCACCTGTTACTTCCGCATCGTCCAGCAGTACGGCTCCGTCAACCTGCAGATTGGTGAGATTGCAGTCGCCTCCGATCGAGCAGCCGCTAAGGTCGATGTCGCCCACGATCAGGCTCTGCCGGTCCTCAGGCATGTCGGCTCCATTGGTTACCCTCATGCCCTCCTCGAGGAACTGGCCGGGCGCCCAAAGCCGAAGATTGCCTTCGATGGTAGCCTGCGAGAGATCCACCGCCCGCTCCCCGCCGACGCCGAATCCGGAAACCTCGAGATTGTATAGAAGCGCGTCTCCCCGGATCCTGGCGCCCAGCGCCCACATTCCACCGAGTCGACACCCCCGGCGTCCCAGAGGTCCGGCATCGGCATCGTTGGCGTGCTTGATGCGCAAGGGTCCGATGTCCACCGAATAGAGTTTGAGCACCCCATCGATCTGCACGGATTCGAATTGGACGTGGCCGCGCACCGTGCTGGCGCCGAGATGCATGTCACCGCGAACAACCGAAGCCACGGCCTCGCTTCCCTCGAAAACGGCAGGGGTCAGCCAGAAATTGCCGCTGATATCGGCCGACCACAAATTGAGATTGCCGTTGATGTGGACACCGGCAATGAACACATTGCCCCGCACAGAAACATTTGCGGCCTCAAGGTTGCCCGCGACAAAGCTCTTTGTTGTAGCTTCTGAGCGATAGCCTGCCGTCAGGTGCAGATCGCCGCCGACAGTGAGCCCCAACATCGCAAAGGAGTCGCGGATCTCGAAGGCCAGGAACGCTGCATTGGCGTCGATCCTGGCGTAAGAGAAATCGGCGAAACCGACCACCGAAAAGAATGCGCCGCTGAGCCGGCCGGTCACACGAAGTCCGCTTGCATCAAGCGCAGCCCCCACGACCGCCCGATCGTAGTCGCCGGCCTTCCCGTTTTGGGCCGTCGACTCCACGACAACATCGTCAAGGATGAGTTCGCCATCGATCATTGCATTGGACAGGCTCAGTGTGCGTCCAAACCAGCATCCGGTCAGGTCCAGCGACCCCGAAATCCGGGCGTCGCCAAAATCGACGGGTCCCAGAAACGTGACGTAGAGAAGGCGGAGGCTGCGGGGAATTTCCTCGCCGCGAAAACTGACTTCGCCTGTGACGCGCGCGCGTTCAATCTTTTCGAACTGGCCGTGCCGTATGAACTCCTTGAAGTCGCGTGCGTCCATTTCGCCGGTCATGCCTGCGCCTCTTCTCTGAGCAGGTAGATGAAGTGGGTCTTTTTGCTGATCGTCTCGGGCACTATGGGCAATTGTGCGCTGAAGGGCTGGTCCTCGATCATCTGCACCGCGCCGGTTTCGGAAACCAAAAAGACCGCCGCGAACAAGGCGCGGGAATAGATGACCCAACCGCGCGCCAGATAGTATCCCTGGCCTTGCCTGGCGGCATCCCCGGCCGGGTCGGGCACCGCCTCCGGCGTCCACAGTTCTATGGGATGGATATGGTTCGCAGCCCGACGGTAGGCGTCCTTGCTGATGCCCAGCCAGGACAACTCGTCGGGATCTTCGATGATGCGGAAATACCCATCGCTGCCCTTGATGTACTGGCAGAAAAACTTAAGATACGAGGGGACCGTTTCCGCCTTCAGGTGCAGGGTCTCGGAGGCGTTCTTGGCAAAGATTGTGCGGGACTGCCAATCGATCGGCAGCACGCGTTCGTAACTGATGACATTGCTCTCCATGCTGTACTCGCCCATGAAGCTGGCTAATTTGGGATAGCCACTGCGCCGGTCCAGCATGTCGATGAGGCGCGTGCGCTTGTAGAACGGGAGTTCGGCAACCTTGAGAACCACGGCTTCGCCTTCCACCGGCCCGGAAAATCCCACAAGGTCCGCTTCCGCACGCGAATTGAACGACAAGACCTCGCTGCTGACCGAATTGCCATCGAAAAGCATGCGCAGCGGCTCCTCCTTTTCGCGCCGCTCCCGGTCGCGTCTGGCCGCCGTGGAGACGTCCTCGCGCGTCGCAACGCTTGCCGCGATCAGCGCTTCGACGAAGTCCTTGTTTGCCGCAAGCATTTTGTTCTGCCTCAGGCTGGCCGGCGACCAGTCCGCGTTGCCGTCCGCAATCTCGGCGGTAAAGGCGAGCTTGTTCTCCTGATCGGTGCCAATCGAGTTCGGCCAGGCCAGATCCATCCCGAGGCAGATCGCGCCTTCCCTCCGGTCGGCCGTCTTCAGACATTCGATCAGGCGCGATGTGACCTCGCCGGCTTCCGACCCCAACGAGCCGACATAGCGTCGCACATCGTCGCCGCCCAATGTCTGGCGCGCTGCATAAAGATCGCTTGCGGAAAAATCCGGCTTGCGGAAGGCACCGGCAATCCGTGCCAGAGACGCCGGACCCGCCAGCACGAAAGCGTCGACAAACTGCGGTTCACTTCCAGCCGCCAGGCCGGCCAGCCGCGTCCCTTTCGGCAGAGACCAAACAAAATGCCACAGTCGCACCTTGCTGAGCGAAGCGGCTTCGAGCCGCAATGCCTGTTCGAGCTTGAGGTCCGCAGACCCCATCCCGGCGCCGTTCATCAAAAGCGAAATATCGGCTTCCAGCAGGCTGAGCAAAGCTTTGCGCCGCGTCCTGACGCGGTCGAGATCCTGTTCTTCCCAACCAGGTTCAGATCCAACCATAAGCCAGTGCCAAGCCCCCGTTCCCCGGCCAGATTGTAGCAGATGGGGTACTCTTGGCAATCTGCGGCAAAGTCGAGGGATCGCAATAGGCGTCCTCGGCCATTTCGACCGAACCCATGGCGGCACGATCCTTCTCGTCACCGACGCAGAAAAGCAAGCGGCTCGCGTATCGGGTGCCGCCAGCATTTGGGCCCCATAGGCCCACCAAGCGATTTTGAGGCGTCGCGCTAAAAATTCGCCAACCGATAGGGGCACGGAGCGGGGGATTCATGCGTCAGACAAGAACGCCGGCTTACCTGGAGCCCTTCAGGGTCTTCTCGAAAAAGTCGGCAAGCTTTCCATAGGCGAAGCGCGTCAGCGTCAGATCCTGCTTTGCCCAGGCGTGCCCCGTCCCGGGCAGCGTTACGAGTTCGAACTTCTTGTTCTGCGCGATCAGCTTTTCGACCAGGGCGATGGTATCGGCATAAAGAACCACTTCATCCTTGGTCCCGTGCAGGATCATCAGGGGATCTTGAAGGTCCTTGCTGTGGAACAGCGCCGACTGGGCGCGGTAGCGGTCGACAAAGTCGTCGCCCTCTGTCAGCCCCATGATCCAGCCCTGTTCGGGATAAGCGTGCCAGACGTTGGTGGCGGGTGCGCCGGCAAAGCCGGCGGCATAAAATCCGGGCTTTTTGAACAACGACATCAACGTCATCAGTCCGCCATAGCTCGACCCCCAAAGGCCGACACGCCGCCCATCGGCATAGCCCAGATCGACGAGGGCTTTGACGCAGTCTGCGATATCCTCGATGTCCTGGCTTCCATAGCTGCTGAGCATGGGGCGGTTCCAGTCGCGTCCCCGCCCGAAGCTGCCGCGGATTTCCGGGCTTACCACCACGAAACCACGCGAGGCCAGATACTGATCGATGCCCCAGCTGGGATGGGCCGCCCGACCGCCCCACTGATTAAGAAGCCCGTCGGAATAGACAGAGCCAACAACCATGGGGTGGCTGCCATCGGGCTCGAAATTGGCGGGAAGCATGACCCTCGCCATAAGTTCGGCGCCATCGATGTGGCTCTGGAACGGCACATAGCGCACTTCGGCCCAGTTGTGATCGGCAAATTCGGGGCGCGGCGACCGGGTAATCTGGTGGTCGTCGGACGCGTCCGGAAGGGCCCGAACGAAGAGCTCCGGCGGGGTCATGTCGTTGCTGAACAGGTCGGCAAATGCACTGAAATCCGGCGCATAGATGGGCACGTGAATTCCTGCGGCTCGCGTCAGTTGCGAAACAGGGCCTCCAGTCAGCGGCACCGAATAGATCTGGCGTTCCGCCGGATGCGACGCGTTGGAGACAAAGTAGATGGTGCCATTGGCGGCATCGACGGCGAATTCGGCGATCTCCCAGGCGCCGGCCGTGATGGGCTCAAGGGCCGCGCCCGCGGTGGGGAGACTATGGAGATGATTGAACCCGTCGCGATCAGTCAGGATAATCAGCGTCCTGCCGTCGGGGGCAAACTCGACCTGCCAATCGGGGCGTATCTTGAAGGCGTCATGCGCTGAATAATGGACGGTCCGCACCCCCGATCGCACGTCGAACATGTAGACGGTATGCGTTTTGATCGAGAGAACGCTGCTGCTGATGAACAGCGCATTTCCATCGGGCGACAGGCCATAACCCCAGATTGCGTCTTCGGCATCGGGACGTTCGAACCACAGGGGCTCTCCGCCCGCGACGTCGATGAGACCGATCCTGCGGCGCGTCAGCAAATCCCCCGGAAAAGCGCGGGTGAACCGGTCCCTTCGGGCTTCGCCCCTGGCATCATAGGCAATTTCGATTTTTCGGGTGTTGGTGTCATCGGCCTCGACGAAGACAATCTGTTTGCCGTCGGACGACCATTTGAAGGATTCGATGCCCACAAAGCCAGTGCGCATTACGAGAGGGTCAGCTCGCGTGGTGCCCGCTACCGCGATTGTCATCAATGATGAGCCGGCAATAAAGGCCAACCTGTCCCCAGAGGGGCTCGTGAAAAGCGAGCGCACAACCGCCGCGCCGATCGCCAACGGGCAAATGGCGCCATCGCTTTCGACGCTATAAAGTTGCCCGTCCAGGACAAAGGCAAGGCGGTCCGATCCGATCCAGGCGAGTTCGGAAATGCCCCTGGCTTCGCCGCTGGTCCTGTCGATGCCCAGCCGGGTGCGTCGGCCAAACCGCTTGCTGTCCTTGTCCCAGATCCAGATATCGCGGAAGGTGTGGCCGGCATCGTTCCAGAGAAACGCCAGCTTTTTGCCATCCGCCGACCAGCATGCGCCAAGAGGCAGGGTGCCGATGATGCTGGGCTCGCTATAGAGGGTTTCGAAGGTCAACGGGGCAGTTTGAAGGGCAGTCATTGTCGAACTCTACAGGACGATAATCGGGTGGGGTGAAAGTGGGCGCAGTTGAACCCGGCGCTAGTTGGCGGTGAGGTCAGTCCTGTAAATCCCGCCATCTTTCATGATCAGACGGAGGTTCTTTTCCGGTTCGGTCAGAACCGAAATGTCTTTGAGCGGATCACCGTCCACCACGATGATATCGGCAATTGCGCCGGGCGCTATTACGCCGAGTTCGCCGGCGCGCTGGACAATTTTGGCATTGACCGATGTCGCTGATTTGAGCACATCGACCGGGCGCTGCGCACGGGCGCGGATGGCCAGTTCCTCAAGCTGGGCAAATTCCATGTCTCCCATCAGATCAGTGCCGAACCCGAGCTGGACGCCAGCGTCCTGGCACAGGCCAAGCATGGCTATGCCCGCATCGTTGACCATGTTGAGCTTGGACATGACATAAGGCGACAGGCCAAGGCGCTCGCCATGCTGGGCCGTGACTTCATAGGCCACCAGAGTCGGCACGACAAAGGCATCGGCCGCCGCGACCATTGCCGCGGTTTCGGCATTGATGAGATTTCCGTGCTCGATGGTGCGTACTCCGGCTCTGATGGAATGCTGGATCGCTGCACTTTCATAGGCGTGGGCACACACATATTTCCCGCGCACGGCTGCTTCCTGCACGACAACGCGGATCTCGTCTTCGGAAAACTGAGGAACTTCAATGGCATCATTGGGCGACCCGACGCCACCGGACGCCAGCACCTTGATATGATCGGCCCCCTTGCGCATTTCGTTGCGGACGACGCTGCGGATTGTGTCCACGCCATCGACAATGCGGCAGGTAAAGTGAAACGCGCTCGCATTGAGATCGATGTCGAGGCTCTCATCGGTCGTGCTGCGATGGTCTCCATGTCCACCGATCTGGCTCAGAGCCGGGCCACCTACGAAAAGACGGGGGCCGGGAATGTAACCCTGGGCGATGGCGTTGCGAATGCCCACGTCTCCACCGGCGACATCACGGACACTGGTAAAGCCCCGGTCGAGCATCTTGCGAATACGCGGTACCGCCCGCGCCGTCATCTCGGTCAGCGGGATGTTGCGATTGTGCTCTTCGACCAGATTGATGGCGAAGACGTGTGCATGCGCATCGATCAGACCGGGCATCAGCGTTCTGCCCCCCAGATCGAACACGGTCATGGCGTCGCCCGTGAAGGGGTGTTCACTCACCGCTTCGATACGCCCATCCACAACCAGAACGTTCATCCCGGGAACTGCCTCGTCGCTCACTCCGTCGAAAATTGTGGCGTTGGTGAAAGCGATAGCTGCCATGACATTTTTCTCCGCCTGCATGCACGTGGGGTCAGAACGACCCGGAATTTCGGGCAATGTGTCGGCAACCCGACCACATGTAAAGCCATTTGATCAAAAAATCACAAACCCTCTATCCGATGGATTGTGTTGTGTGAATGGCTCGATCGCGGCGAATGGATAGGGCGTTGACAAGATCATCACCTCACTCGTAAGTTCGAGATAGTTTGATCAAATGCTCAGACTAAGCGTGTACCGCCATGAGGGAATATGCCGGCCACGCTTTGAGGGAATGCCAAGGCGGCAGAAAGGGAAGTCATGAAATTTCGCAAATCCACCATGGCGGCTTCGGGAGGGCTTATTCTGGCTCTGCTGAGCTCCGTTAGCGCTTATGGACAAGAGCCGCAAACCGGTGGCACGCTCCGGATTCTCGGCACAGCGGAAGTCGACCGGTTTGACACCGTGCCGCCCGCAACCGCAGACACCGGAAGCTTTTTCCGGGCGACCACGCGGCAGCTGATAAATTTTGCTGCCTCGGAAGATCCCGCCGAGCAGATCGCACCGCAAGCCGACCTCGCCGCGAGCGTTCCGACCGCGACCGACGACGGCACGACCTATACATTTACGCTCCGCGAAGGCGCCAATTGGGATGCCCCGGACGGTGCGCGTCAAATCGTTGCAGATGATGTCGAGCGCGGGTTCATGCGTCTCTGCAACCCCTATATTCCCGCTCCGGCGGTGTCCTATTTTGAAGATCTGGTTGTCGGGTTTGCCGACTTCTGCGCGGGCTTTGCCGAAGTCGAGCCGACCGTTGAAGCGATGAAG
>PBNW01000038.1 GCA_002723255.1 Pelagibacterium sp.
GAAGACGCCACCTACACCATCGTCACCAACAATTACATGCGTGGCGGCGGCGACGGATACGGCACCTTTGCCGAAGGCGACAACCCCTACGATTTCGGCCCGCCACTCGAGCAGGTTCTGGCCGATTACATCGCGGCACAGGGCGGTGAATACACCCCCTACACCGACGGTCGCATCACGATCATCGAATAAGCAAAAGGCTTATCCATCATGCACAAAGGGCGCGTCCAGTGGACGCGCCCTTTCCTTTTCCGGAGCCGCTCGGCATGCGTATGGCCATGCCCTGACCTTCTGCGCGTCCCCGGCTATCGCCGGGATGCAATCGGAGAGGGGATTTACCCGACTACGATCTCCTTGCGCTCCTGATCGGAAACGAACCCCAGATCGAGCACCTTTTGCATGTCCGCCGCATAGCGGAAGCTCGGATCGCCATTGACGCCCGAATGAACGGCCTCGACGAAACGGTGATAATTGGTCGGCACCGGCTCGACCGGCACCTCCTGCCAGTGGGCGATTTCCGCATCCTCGCCCGCACACATCTGCAGCGAGGACCCGTTCATGCCATGCTGGACTTCCAGCCCGCCCTTGTCCCCATAGGCCCGCAGGCGAAGCGTATTGAGATACCCCGAGGCCCAGCGCGTCGCATGGACCACACCGAGCGCGCCCGAGCCGAATTCGAGGCTCATGGTGAAGCTGTCATTGGCATCGAGAACATAGTCCCCGATCCGCCCATCCGGATCCTTGTCGAAGGCCTTGAGCCGACAGAACATCGAGGCAACCGGGGCGTTGATGCCGAAGGACGCGAAATCGAGGATATGAATGCCGATGTCGCCCAGCGTGCCGTTCGAACCGTGCCCGGTCGAGAGCCGCCACAGCCATGTCGGATCTGTCCGCCAGTCGCCCCAGGCCTTTGAGACCAGCCAGCTTTGCAGATAGCTGGCCTCCACATGCTTGATCTCGCCGATGGCACCCTCATCGACCAACTGCCGGAATTTCTGCAATTCGGCGACGTTGCGATAAGTGAGGTTGACCATATTGACCAGTCCGGCCGCCTCGGCAGCGTCGGCCATGCCCTCGGCATGCCCGTAATGGGTGGCCAGAGGCTTTTCGCAAAACACATGCTTGCCCGCCGCGATCGCCTTCATCGAGGTTTCGAAGTGGAACCGGTCGGGCGTCACATTGGCGATCGAATCGAACTGCCCCCAATCGAGGGCCTCGTCGAGCGAGGTGAAGGTGCGCGGAATGTCGTAGCTCTGGGCGAAGCGCTGGGCGCGCTCGGCATCGAGATCGACTGCTCCGACGATGTCCACACCATCGATGGCGCCAAAATGCGCCGCATGGCTGGAGGCCATATTGCCCGTGCCAAGGATCACAAGACGCATGCTGCGCTCCCGCGATAGAGGTTTAAATGAAAGGTCTGGCGCTCCCTAGCGGAAGCCTTCTTCACCTGTCTTGTGCAACTTGCCGCCGCGCTCCTCGATCTTTTCGAGCGCCTTGTCCACCGGCACGTTTGGTGCATCGTGAACGGCCACATACCGCCCTTGCGGGTTGTGCGCCCATCTGACCGCATTGCGCAAAACCTTGCCCACAGTCGCATCGTGATAGGTGGGGTAGGTTTCGTGCCCGGGCCGGAAGTAAAAGATATTGCCGGCCCCGCGCCGATAGGTCAGCCCCGAACGGAACACCTCCCCGCCCTGGAACCAGGAGATGAAAACGGTTTCGAGCGGTTCGGGCACCGAGAACGGTTCACCGTACATTTCCTCGTTTTCCAGCTCGAAATATTCACCGAGTCCTTCGGCAATCGGATGGCGCGGATTGACGACCCACAGCCGCTCGCGCTCGCCCGCCTCACGCCATTTGAGCGCGCAGGGCGTGCCCATCAACCGTTTGAAGATCTTGGAAAAATGCGCCGAGTGCAAAAGGATCAGCCCCATGCCCTCCCAGACGCGCTTTGCCACACGCTCGACGATGGCATCATCGACATCCCCATGCGCCGCATGACCCCACCACAACAGAACATCGGTATCGGCCAGAACGGCGTCGGTCAGCCCATGCTCGGGGTCCTGCAGCACCACGGTATCGGCCGAGATGCCGGCGTCCTCGGCCAGCAATCTGGCGATCTGGGCGTGCATGCCCTCGGGGTAGAGTTCGGCCACCACGTCGCTTTTCTGCTCGTGAACATTCTCGCCCCAGACGAGCGCCTTGATCGTCATTGTCCATCACTCCTGTCGCGGCCCTGCCGCGAGCCAAAACGTTTTGGATTTTCATATGCGCCGAAGCGCCACCACCCCGGGCACTTCGTTCGCACTGTCTCTTGATGATTACCGCGCGCCCACATCCCTGCGCGGCCCCAACCTTGTTTCCGCTCTATCGTGTTTGCAGGTCGATTTGGAGAGGCAAAATGCAACAAGCGAATAAAAAAAGAGGCGGAAGGTTCCGCCTCTTTGATCCGAACCGATAGGCGCCGCTATTCGATGGCGTCGGTGACAACCGTCGTATAGGCGCCTTCGGGCTCTTCGGTGATCGCCGGATTGTCCGGGGAGACCGCCGAGAGCAGCGTTGCGACGGTCTGGTCGTAAGCTTCGACATCGAGGGCCGGCGTGTCCCCGACAAGCGCTGCCGCCTCGTTGACCTGATAGACCTGGCTCTCCAGCGTCAGGGCACCCGACATGTCATTGTTGATGACGATCTCGGCGGCTTCCTCGGGATTGGCCGCGGCATATTCCCAGCCCGCCATCGAGGCTTCGACAAATGCCGCCATCGCCTCGACGAACTCGGGATCTTCAAGCCGGTCTTCCATGACATAAAGACCATCTTCGAGCATGCCCACGCCTTCATCGGCGAAGTTGAACAGCGTCAGGCTGTCCTCGGGAATGCCCGCATCGAGCACCTGCTTGTACTCGTTGTAGCGCATGACCGAAATACAGTCCGCCTGGTTCTGGAGCAACGGATCGGCCGAAAACGCCTGCCGCAGCACTTCGACCCCGTCATCCCCGCCATCGGTCGACAGCCCGAGCTGGGCCATCCAGGCGTAGAACGGATATTCATTGCCAAAGAACCATACGCCCAGCGTCTTGCCGGGGAAATCGGCGGTGGATTCCACCCCGCTTTCTTCCGAACAGACCATTTCGAGCGCCGTGGTGGCGAAGGGCTGGGCAATATTGACCAGCGGCACGCCGCGTTCGCGCGCAGCAAGACCCGCCGCCATCCATGTGGTGATGACATCGGCACCGCCGCCGGCAATCACCTGCTCGGGGGCAATGTCGGGGCCGCCGGGATTGATGGTGACGTCGAGACCGGCGTCTTCGTAATAGCCCATATCCTTGGCCACCAGATAACCGGCGAACTGGCCCTGATTGACCCATTTGAGCTGGAAGGTCACCGGATAGAGATCCTGGGCGAAGGCCGGGCTGGCCGACGCCAGAAGCATTCCGGCCAGGGTCGCGATTTTAAGAGCTTTCATGATGTTCCCCTTGCTTTTCGATGGCTGCCCGGCGCCATGCCGGACACAAACCATCCCTTGTCTCCCCGCCCCCCGCGTTTGCCGCGCGGCGAACGGAATGGTTTCGTCCCTAGAGCCGTTCAGGATTTGATTGACTCAAATCCTTGGCTCTAAGCCCTTGTTTTGTCGCGTGTCCGAACCGCAAAACCGTTTCCACTTTTGCTGGACACGCTCTAGCCTCCCCGTCCCCCACGAACTGAAGGATGCCAGAAGGTAACCGCCCTTTCGATCAGCGCGATCACCCCGTAGAACAGCGAGCCGGCGAGCGCGGCAACCGCGATCTCGGCCCAGACCATATCGACTTGAAGCCGTCCGATGGCCGCGGATATCCGGAACCCCATCCCCACGACAGGAGTGCCGAAAAACTCGGCGACGATGGCCCCGATGAGCGCCAGCGTCGAATTGATCTTTAACGCATTGAAGATGAAGGGCCATGCCATGGGCAAGCGCAATTTTGCGAGGGTCTGCCAATAGCTGGCCGCATAGGTTGCCATCAGGTCTTTTTCGATCGCCCCGGTGGCGTTCAGCCCCGCCACGGTGTTTACCAGCATGGGAAAGAACGTCATCACGACCACGACGGCGGCCTTGGATTGCCAGTCGAACCCGAACCACATCACCATGATCGGTGCGATACCGACCAGCGGCAGAGCGGAGACGAAATTGCCCACTGGCAACAACCCGCGTTTGAGAAAGGGCGAGCGGTCGATGGCGACGGCCACGATGAACGCCGACCCGCAGCCGATGGCATAGCCGATCAGCACCGATTTGAGGAATGTCTGCTGGAAATCGGGCCAGATCGGATTGGGGATCGAGGCCAAAAGCCGCTCCCAGATCACCGATGGCGGCGGCAGCAGCACGGCGGGAACGGTCAACCCCCGCACCAGCCCTTCCCAAACGACCAAAAGGACAACGCCGAAAATCACCGGCACGGCAATGTTGATGGCGCTCGCCGCAACGCGGTCGCGCGTTCCGATCCGCACCAGAAATTCGTTGATCCCCCACCCGGCCAGCCAGACCGCCAGCGCCGTTATGATCCAGCCATTCACGCGGGCGCTCCCATCATTTTCGAGGTGAGCGACTGGATGGCGCCAATCGCAAAGATCAGCGCTGCCGAAAGCGCCGCAGCCATCAAAAGCGCCGCCCAGATCTGCGTCGTCTGCCCGTAATACGACCCGGCCAGCAGTCGCGAACCGAGCCCGCCCGCAGCCCCCGTCGGCAATTCGCCAACGATGGCGCCAACCAGCGAGGCGGCAACGCCCACCTTCATCGAGGTGAAAAGATAGGGGATGGCCGCCGGCCAGCGCAGCTTCCAGAACACCTGATTGCCCGAGGCGTTATAGGTGCGCATCAGATCGAGATGGATCGCTTCGGGGCTGCGAAAGCCTTTGACCATGCCCACGACGACGGGGAAGAACGAAAGATAGGTCGAAATCAGCGCCTTGGGGATCAGCCCGGTCAGCCCCACAGAATTGAGCACCACCACCACCATTGGCGCAATGGCAAGAATGGGGATGGTCTGGCTGGCGATGATCCAGGGCATCAGCGAGCGGTCCATCGCCCGGTTGTGAACGATCAGCACTGCCAGCCCGATCCCCAGCAGCGTGCCGAAGATGAACCCCAGCCCGGTCGCCGAAAGGGTGATCCAGGCGTGAAAGATCAGGCTGCGCGGGGTGGAAGGGTTGGCATTGAACACCGAGTTGTAAAATTCGACGGCCACCTGATGGGGCGCCGGCAGCACAGGGCGCTGCTGGGAGTAGATATCGCTCAGAAACTGTAGCGGCCCGACCGCAACGCCGTCGCCCCGCGCATAAACGCCCTGTTGCCAGGGCAGGTTGAGCATGATGGCCGCGACATACCAGATGGCGATGATGGCGAGCACCACCGTCGCGACCGGCACGATGCTGTGGCGCGCACTACTCATCATAGGAGTGCCCAGCCCGCAGCCCTTCGCGGACCCGGGCGGCAATTTCGAGGAATTCCGGGGTCTCGCGGATGTCGAGCGGGCGCTCTTTGGGAAGGGTGCTTTCGATAATATCGGTCACCCGGCCCGGACGCGGGCTCATCACCACGATCTTGGTCGAGAGGTAAACCGCTTCGGGGATCGAGTGGGTGACAAAACAGATTGTCTTGTTGGTCTTGGCCCAAAGCTCGAGAAGCTGTTCGTTGAGATGATCGCGCACGATCTCGTCGAGCGCCCCGAACGGTTCGTCCATCAACAGCAGATCGGCATCGAAGGCCAGCGCGCGGGCTATCGAGGCCCGTTGCTGCATGCCGCCCGAAAGCTGCCAGGGAAATTTCTGCTCGAACCCTGAAAGATTGACCATCTCGAGCGTGCGCGCGATGCGCTTTTGCTGATCGGCCTTCGAATAGCCCATGATCTCAAGCGGCAGCCCCACATTGCGCTCGATGGTCCGCCACGGATAAAGCGCGGCGGCCTGAAAGACATAGCCGTACGACCGATCCTTGCGCGCCTGTTCGGGACTGTGGCCATTGACGGTGATCGTGCCCGCTGTCGGCTGTTCGAGATCGGCGATGACGCGAAGGAACGTCGTCTTGCCACACCCCGACGGCCCGATGAACGAAACGAATTCTCCCTTTGAAATGGACAGATTGACGTCCGAAAGCGCGTGTACCGGCCCGTCCGCGGTTGCGAATGTCAGCCCGAGCGCCTCGGCCGATACAACGGAACTACTCATGAGGCAGTTGCTCCATGCCAGCCCGCACCGATGATGCCGTTATCCAAGAACCCGTACTGTTTCCTCGTTTGCCGATTATATACGCATCCGCAATAGCCGCAGATACTCAATCCTTCCGGTACACGGCGGACTTCTGGTGGAACTTCGGATTGCTCAGTAGGCTCAAACTCTATCTGTCTACCACGACCGCCTCGACAATCTCTGGTGGGGCACACATTTGGGCCTCCTGCTTGCATCTTTCCTAAACCCCGCTCGCTGGTATGCCACTCCGCTCCACCTTGCGCGGTGCGGTCAGTTCTTTCCACTGCGAAAGCGCCTTGTTCACAGCCTGGAACGGCTCGCGCGGCACGAACTGGCCGTGCCCTTCCTTGGGTTGAATCACCCCATCTTCCACGGCGACCCGGCCCCGCGTCAGCGTGTAGCGCGGCAGGCCCTTGACGTGTTTGCCCTCAAAGACGTTGTAGTCGATGGCCGATTGCTGGGATTTGGCCGAAATGGTCTTTTCCTTTTCGGGGTCCCACACAACGATATCGGCATCCGCACCGACAAGAATGGCGCCCTTTTTGGGATAGACGTTCAATATCTTGGCGATGTTGGTCGAGGTGACGGCGACGAATTCGTTCATGGTCAGCCGCCCTGTCGACACCCCATAGGTCCACAGCATCGGCATGCGATCTTCGAGCCCGCCCGTGCCGTTGGGGATCTTGGTAAAATCACCGACCCCGGTGCGCTTCTGCTCGGTGGTAAAGGCGCAATGATCGGTGGCGACGACCTGCAGCGAGCCCGACTGCAGCCCGGCCCACAGCGAATCCTGGTGGGTCTTGTTGCGGAATGGCGGGCTCATGACACGTCGGGCGGCGTGGTCCCAATCCTTGTCGAAATACTCGGAGTCATCGAGGGTCAGATGCTGGATCAGGGGTTCGCCATAGACCCGCTTGCCCTGCTGACGCGCCCTGCGGATCGCCTCGTGGCTTTCCTCGCAACTCGTGTGAACCACATAGAGCGGCACCCCGGCCATGTCGGCAATCATGATCGCCCGATTGGTGGCTTCGCCCTCGACCTGCGGCGGACGTGAATAGGCATGGCCCTCGGGCCCGTTATTGCCTTCGGCCAGCAGCCGGGCCGAGAGATCGGCGACCACATCGCCGTTTTCCGCATGCACCAGGGGCATGGCGCCAAGCTCGGCGCAACGCTGGAACGAGGCATACATCTCGTCATCCTGCACCATGAGCGCGCCTTTGTACGCCATGAAATGCTTGAAGGTGTTGATGCCCTTTTCCTTAACGACGGTTTCCATCTCATCAAACACCTGCTCGCTCCACCAGGTGATCGCCATGTGATAGGAATAATCGCAATGGGCGCGACCCGACTTGTTGTCCCAACGCTGCAGCGCTTCGAGCAGCGACTGGCCGGGGCTGGGCAGGCAGAAATCGACAACCATCGTGGTCCCGCCCGCCAGTGCGGCGCGCGTGCCGGACTCGAAATCGTCAGTTGAATAGGTGCCCATAAAGGGCATTTCCAAATGCACATGCGGATCGATACCGCCGGGCATCACATAGCACCCCGAGGCATCGAGCACGCTATCGCCGGAAAGGTCCGGCCCGATCTCGACGATGGTCTCGCCCTCGATTTTGATATCGGCCTTATAGGTCAGATCGGCGGTGACGATTGTGCCGTTCTTGATGACTGTGCTCATGATGTTTCCCCTTGTCTGATCGGCCTCGGGCGCGCATTTGCCGTGCGCACACCAGGGCTTTGTTCTGTCCGGCTAGGCGACGATCTCCGCCGTCTCGACCACCGCATGCATCAGCACGTCGGCGCCGGCGGTGGCCCATTCCTTTGAAATGTCCTCGGCCTCGTTGTGGCTCAGCCCGTCCACGCATGGACACATGACCATGGCGGTCGGATAGAGCTTGTTGATCCAGCACGCGTCGTGCCCGGCGCCCGAGACGATATCGCGGTGCGAATAGCCGAGCCGTTCGGCGGCGTTGCGGACGGCGGTGACGCAGCCCTCATCGAAAGTGACGGGATCGAAATGACCGGCCACCTCGATCTCCATACCCAAACCCAACTCTTCGGCGATCTTGGGCGCTTCGGCCTCGAACCGCGCCTTCATCGCGTCGAGCACCTCCTGATGCGGCGTGCGGAAATCGATAGTGAACACCACCTTGCCGGGAATGACGTTGCGCGAATTGGGATAGACATCGCAATGGCCGATGGCGCCCACCGCTTCGGGCTGATGGCTCATGGCGATCTGGTGAACCAGTTCGGTCATCCGGGCCATGCCCAGTCCGGCATTCTTGCGCATCGGCATGGGGGTCGATCCGGTATGGGCATCCTTGCCGGTCAGCGTCACCTGCAACCACCAGAGCCCCTGCCCGTGGGTGACGACACCGATATCCTTGCCTTCGGCTTCAAGGATCGGGCCCTGCTCGATATGAAGCTCGAAAAACGCCTTCATCTTGCGCGTGCCGACCTCTTCGTCGCCGACCCAGCCGATGCGCTTGAGTTCATCGCCGAATTTGAGCCCCTTGGCATCGACCCGGTCATAGGCCCAATCGAGCTCATGCACGCCCGCAAACACGCCTGAAGCCAGCATGGCGGGAGCAAAGCGGGTGCCCTCTTCATTGGTCCAATTGGTGACGACGATGGGATGTTTCGTCTTGATATCGAGATCGTTGAGCGTGCGGATCAATTCCAGCCCGCCCAAAACACCAAGGACGCCATCATATTTCCCGCCCGTCGGCTGGGTATCGAGGTGGCTGCCGACATAGACCGGCAGCGCGTCAGGGTCGGTGCCCTCGCGGCGCGCAAACATGGTGCCCATCTTGTCGACGCCCATTTCGAGCCCCGCCTCGTCGCACCAGCGCTGAAACAGCTCGCGCCCAACCTTATCGGCATCGGTCAGCGTCTGACGATTGTTGCCGCCAGCCACGCCCGGGCCGATCCTGGCCATTTCCATTATGGAGTCCCAGAGCCTGTCGCCGTTGACTTTTAGATTGTCTCCGAGTGTCGCCATGCTCTTTGCTCCCGTCTTTGAAATATCAGAGGGTTGGAAATGTAAATTGCGCGCCTGACTTGATGCCGGCCGGCCAGCGCGTCGTGACCGTTTTCAGCCGCGTATAGAAGTGCACGCCTTCCGGCCCGTAGATCGAGTGATCCCCGAACAGGGACCGCTTCCAGCCCCCGAACGAATGATAGGCCACCGGCACGGGGATGGGGACGTTGACGCCAACCATGCCGACCTCGATGCAGTCGGCAAAATCGCGCGCCGCGTCGCCGTCGCGGGTGAAGATCGCAACGCCGTTTCCGTATTCGTGTTCGTTGATCATCCTGACCGCATCGCCATAATCGGGCGCGCGGACGACGGAGAGGACGGGGCCGAAAATCTCCTCTTTGTAGATGGTCATTTCCGGCGTCACGCGATCGAACAGCGTACCACCGACATAATATCCGTCTTCATAGCCCTGCAGCTTGAATCCGCGTCCATCGACCACAAGCTCGGCGCCTTCGGCGACCCCCGTGTCGATATAGCCCACCACCTTGTCGCGATGCATCGCGGTCACCAGCGGGCCCATCTCGGCGTCCTTGTCAATCGCCGGGCCGATCTTGAGGCTTTCCACGCGTGGTTTCAGCTTTTCGATCAGCGCGTCTGCTGTCTTTTCGCCCACAGGAACGGCGACCGAAATGGCCATACAGCGCTCCCCAGCGGATCCGTACCCGGCACCCATCAGAGCATCGGCTGCCTGGTCCAGATCCGCGTCGGGGAGGATCACCATGTGGTTTTTCGCGCCGCCCAGCGCCTGAACGCGCTTTCCGGCTTTCGTGCCACGCTGATAGACATATTCGGCGATCGGGGTGGAGCCGACAAAGCTCACCGCCTTGATATCGGGATGATCGAGAATGTGATCGACGGCTTCCTTGTCGCCATGGACGATATTGAGCACGCCTTCGGGAAGCCCAGCTTCCATGAACAAATCCCAGGCCAGCATCGGCGCCGACGGATCGCGCTCGGAGGGTTTCAATATGAAAGCGTTGCCGCAGGCGATGGCCGAAGGATACATCCACATCGGCACCATGGCCGGAAAGTTGAATGGGGTGATTCCCGCAACAACGCCCAGCGGCTGGCGGTCGGCATAGGCATCGATGGCCGGGCCGACATTGCGGGTGAACGTGCCTTTCAAGAGCTCGGGGATGCCGCAGGCATATTCGACACACTCGATGCCACGCTGCACTTCGCCAAGCGCATCGTCATGGGTCTTGCCATGCTCACGCGAGATTTCCCGCGCCAGATCGGCGGCGTGTTTGTCGAGCAGCTCCTTGAACTTGAACATCACCCGTGCCCGCTTGAGCGGCGGCGTGGCGCCCCAGGCCGGTTGCGCTGCTTTTGCCGATGCCACGGCCTGATCGATCTCGGCATTTGTCGACAGCGGCAGTTCTGCAATCTGCTCGCCGGTGGCCGGATTATAGACAGCCGACTTGCGCGTCGAGGACGACGCGACACGTTTGCCGCCTATGGCGTTTTCAATGGTCTGCATAGCTCAATCCACCTCCCCGAGGACCGTGCGAATGGTATCGACGATTTGGTCGATGTGTTGCTTTTCCACGATCAGCGGCGGCGAAAGCGCGATGATATCGCCCGTCGTGCGGATCAGAACGCCTTTTTCGAAGGCCTTCACGAAAGCCGAGAACGCGCGTTTTGTCGGCTCGCCGGCAATCGGTTCGAGTTCGATCGCCCCGACCAGCCCGATATTGCGCACGTCGATCACATGCGGGGCACCCTTAAGCGAATGCAGCGCATCCTCGAAATAGGGTCCAAGCTCAGTGCCCCGGGTCAGCAAGCCTTCCTGCTTGTAGGTCTCCAGCGTCGCCAGCCCCGCCGCCGAGGCGATCGGATTGCCCGAATAGGTATAGCCGTGGAAAAATTCGATCAGGTGCTCGGGCCCGGTCATGAATGCGTCGTGGATTTTCGACGACGTGAACACCGCGCCCATGGGAATGACGCCATTGGTCAGCCCCTTGGCGGTGACCATGATATCGGGAGTTACACCGAAATAATCGGCACCGAACGGCGTGCCCAGCCGTCCGTATCCGGTGATGACCTCATCAAAGATCAGCAATATGCCGTGCTTGTCGCAGATTTCGCGCAGGCGCTTGAGATACCCCGGTGGCGGGATCAGAACCCCCGTAGACCCCGCCACCGGCTCGACGATCACTGCAGCGATCGTCGAAGCGTCATGGAGCGTAACGATGCGCTCCAGTTCCTCGGCCAGTTCCACCCCGTGCTGGGGCTCACCGCGCGAAAAGGCGTTCTTTGCCGGCAAATGTGTATGAGGCAGATGATCGACGCCGGTCAGAAGCGTGCCGAACATCTTGCGGTTGGCAACGATCCCGCCCACCGAAATGCCGCCGAAATTGACCCCGTGATAGCCGCGTTCCCGCCCGATCAGCCGTGTGCGCGAGCCCTGCCCGATAGACTTCTGATAGGCCAGCGCGACCTTGAGCGCCGTTTCAACCGATTCGGACCCCGAATTGGTGAACAGCACATGGTCGAGACCGTCGGGCGCCAGATCGACCAGCCTGTTGGCAAGCTCGAACGCCTTGGGATGGCCCATCTGGAAGGCCGGAGCGTAATCGAGTTCGGCCGCCTGGTTGGCGATGGCCTCGGTGATCAGCGGCCGGCAGTGACCGGCGTTGACGCACCAAAGGCCAGCGGTGCCGTCGAGCACGTCCCGCCCATCGGCGGTTCTATAGTGCATGTCCCTGGCGCCCACGAACATGCGCGGGCTTTTCTTGAACTGCCGGTTGGCCGTGAACGGCATCCAGAAGGCATTGAGATCATTGGGGATGGACGGAGCGCCCTGCGACATGAATGTTCCCTCTCCGACGCTTCCGGGATATTTCCGGCGGCCGGCTGTTGATTTCGGTCAGAATTTTTTTGACCGATTGGAAAAATTCTAGCACTCTCAATGCAAGGTTCAAGGGGTATAATTTCCAGACCCGCTTGGGTTATGGAAATGGCCCCGGACCGGTTCGGGATTCCGGCTCCGGGATTCTTTATGGGAGGCAGCAGCCGAAAATGACCACCGATGCAGTGACGCCTCGGCCCATAACCCGGATCCAGCGCGAAAAGCAGGAAGTCATCCTCGAGGCCGCGCTCGACGTCTTTTCCCAGTTCGGTTTCCGCGGCTCGACCATCGACCAGATTGCCGAGGCGGCGGGCATGAGCAAGCCCAATCTGCTCTATTATTTCAAATCCAAGGAAGACATTCACGCCCCGCTGCTGGCGCGCATCCTCGACACCTGGCTCGAACCGTTGCGGGAAATGGACCCCAAGGGCGACCCCCTGCCCGAGATCCAGTCCTATATTCGCCGCAAGCTGGAGATGAGCCGCGATTTTCCCCGCGAGAGCCGCCTGTTCGCCAATGAAATGCTGCGCGGCGCGCCGGGATTTTACGACATCCTGCACACCGACCTCAAAGACCTCGTCGATGAGAAGGTCAAGATCATCAAAGGCTGGATGGCCGAAGGCAAGATCGCCAAGGCCGACCCCTATCACCTGATCTTTTCCATCTGGGCCACCACCCAGCACTACGCCGATTTCGATATCCAGGTGAAAGCCGTCCTCGGCCGCGAACGCGGCGGCGAGGGACGATTCGAGGATGCCGCGCGCTTTCTCGACCAGTTGTTCCTGCACGGGCTGACACCGCACAACAAACGCTGAGCTGGTCTCCGGCAACCACACTCCGAGATGACATGAAAAAGACCCTGTATGCGGCTTTGGCGCTCCGCATACAGGGTCAAGGGGCAGGCCTCACTCCTGCAGGACCGTATCTAGCGCATCAAAACATGACTGTAAAGATCATATTTTTACAGCTTGGAAATTTTCTGCCTGCAAAGGCGGCCTGCGAGAAAAATGGTTAATTCAGTTCCAGGCCCAACATCTCGATGCCCAGACGCGAGCGCATGGCGCGGCGCTTGTCGGTGAGATCGGCGATCGTGTAGGAGCGCAGAACGGCAAAGAACGCTTCGAGCGCCTCGTGCAGGGCGCCATTGAGTTCGCATCCACCGACCAGCGGACAACTGGTTTCCCCACCTTCGAAACATTCAGCCAGGGCAAAATTTTCTTCGGTCAGGGAAATGACGTCAAGCAACGTGATGTCGGCAGCAGGACGCGCAAGGCGTACACCACCATGCCGGCCCCGCACGGTCTCGAGGATGTCGTTTTCGACAAGGGGCTTGATGAGCTTGAACAGAAACAATTCCGAAATCCCGTAGGCCTTGGCGATATCGGCCACGCGCGAAAGATCGGGCGCGTTGATGGCGCAATACATCAGCGTCCGAACGGCATAGCTTGTCTGTCGGGTCAGTCTCATCGGTCATGCCCTGTCATTGAAGCGCCAAAGCGCCGGGGAATCTTGAACACAACGCACATTATCGCTTCGTGCGTCGAGGTCAAAGATTATAACAATTCTAAACTATGTCAAGAAAAGCTGACTGCGCATTTCATGTTTAAGGGCCACATGGTCCCCCTTCCCTTTTCCCACACCATCACTAGGATCGCGCCGCAAACGATACGGAGGCCTTCCATTGGCACGCAAGATCATCATCGATACCGACCCCGGCCAGGACGACGCCGTCGCAATCCTTCTGGCGCTTGCCAGTCCTGAGGAGATCGAAACGCTCGGAATCGTGGCCGTGGCGGGCAATGTGGGCCTCGCCCAGAATGCCAAGAACGCCCTCAAGGTGGTCGAACTCTCCGGGCGGCGTGACGTTCCCGTTTATGCCGGCTGCGCACGCCCCTTCATGCGCGAGTTGATCACGGCCGAACATGTCCACGGCCAGACCGGTCTCGATGGCCCCGACCTGCCCGAACCCAAGCTTCGGCTCGAAACCAAGCACGGGGTCGATTTCATCATCGATACGATCCGCCGCGAGCCGGAAAAAACCATCACCCTGTGCGCGCTCGGCCCGCTGACCAATATTGCAATGGCGCTGGTCAAGGCCCCCGATATCGCAGCCCGCATCGCGGAAATCGTTTTGATGGGCGGCGCCTATTTCGAGGTCGGCAACATAACCCCGGCCGCAGAATTCAATATCTATGTCGATCCCGAAGCTGCCCAGACAGTGCTCAAATGCGGCGCCCCGATCACCATGATGCCGCTCGATGTCACCCACCAGATGATCGGCACCCCCGAACGGATCGAAGCCTTCAGGGCCATCGGCAACCGGTCCGGCGACGCGGTGGCCGCAATGCTTGGTTTTTCCGAGCGCTTCGATCTGGAGAAATACGGCTGGCCCGGCGCGCCGCTCCACGACCCCTGCGTCACGGCCTATATGATTGCCCCGGACATGTTTTCGGGCCGGCTGTGCAACGTCGAGATCGAATGCGGCAGTCCCTTGACGCGCGGCATGACCGTCGCCGACTACTGGCACGTCACCGATCGCCCACGCAACGCCACCTTCATCCGATCCGGCGATTCCGACGCGTTCTATACGCTTCTGACCGACCGCATTGCGCGCCTGCCCTAAGGAGAAATTGATGTCCCGTTTCGTCACGACCCAATGGCTCGCAGATCACCTCGACGACCCCGATATTCAGGTGATCGATGCGTCCTGGCACATGCCCAATTCCGGGCGCAACGCCCATGCGGAATATGTGGCCGGACATGTCCCCGGCGCGATCTTTTTCGATCTCGACAAGAACGCCGACATCGCCTCGGGCCTGCCCCACATGCTGCCGGACGCGGAAACGTTCTCCGCGATGGCCGGTGCGCTGGGTATCGCCTCGGATAAAACCCTTGTCGTTTATGACGAGGCGGGCCTGTTTTCAGCCCCACGCGCCTGGTGGACCTTCACGGTCATGGGTGCCCGGGATGTCAAAATTCTCGAGGGCGGCGGGCCGAGATGGCGAGCCGAAAATCGTCCGCTCGACACCGGCGATTCGGTCGCCCCACCGGCAACATTTGACGCAAAACGCGATGACGACGCCGTCGCGAGCTTCCAAGAGGTTCTCGCCGCCAGCCAATCGGGCCAGCAGATACTCGACGCCCGTGGCGCTGCCCGCTTTGCCGGCGACACGCCCGAGCCGCGTGCCGGGCTCAAATCGGGCCATATCCCACACAGCCGCAACCTCCCCTTCGATACCCTCATTGCCGATGGCACCCTCAAGCCCCGCGACGAACTGGAAGCGGCCATTCGGGCTGCCGGTATCGATCCGCAAAAGCCGGTCATCACCTCGTGCGGATCGGGTGTCACCGCGGCTGTCTTGGCGCTGGCGCTCGACACCATCGGCGCCGAAAAAGTGGCGCTCTATGACGGGTCCTGGACCGAATGGGGTGGACGCTACGACGCGCCGGTGCAAACCGGCCCGGCGCAATGAGGTCTTCAGGCCGCTAACGAGGTGGTCTGGGATACCCGATTGCGTCCCGACCGCTTGGAGAGATAGAGCGCATTGTCCGCCTTGCGGATCAACGTATCCAGACTCAGCCCCGGCTTTTCGGCGACGGCAACGCCGGCACTGACCGTACAGATCACAGGCTCACCGTCGATGGCGTGGGTCGACCGTCCCATTGCGCTGCGGATGCGCTCGGCCAGGGCGAGCGCGTGGCTGGCCGAACTCTCGGGCAGCACCAGAACGAATTCCTCTCCGCCCAGTCGCACGGCCATGTCCTCGCCGCGGCAATTGTCCTCGAGAATGCGGGCAAAGCCGCGCAACACCATATCGCCGAACCCATGCCCGTGGCGGTCGTTGAGCCCCTTGAAATCGTCGAGGTCGAAAACGATCAATCCGGCGCCCTGCGGTACCTGCCCTTCGGGAAATCTTTCAAAGAGTGCGCGCCGATTGCTCAACCCCGTCAGCGGATCGATCAGCGAGGCGTGCCGGTGCCTGCGGCTGATCCGTTCCTGATGCACGGTTACGAAAAGCCCGCCGATCCCGGTCAGAGCGATAACCGAAACCATCAGATTGAGCGCTTCGGCCCAATTGTCGGGCACCTGCCCATGCAGGTAGAGCGGCGTTTCGACCGCAATTGCGAAGACGCAGAACACATAGGATACGGCCAGCATCGCGTGCAGTGCGGCAATGGCGGTGATCGGCCCAGGCGATTCGGCCCGCGCCGTCCAATACTGATGGCCGCAAAAACCCAAAAGCAACGCGCTCATCAGGTTGATGAAAAGAAAGCTCAATCCGTCAAGGCCAAGGGCGGCGCTTACAGCGATCGGTGCCGCACTGATGAGCGCAAGAACCACCACCCTTCCCGTTTCAAACCGGCCGGTGCTGAATTGAGTGAACCCGCCATAACTGATCGCGAAGGCCGAGGTCAGAAGCACCCCGGCAAGCATCGAATGCCACACGTTTACCGTGCTGTGGAAAACAGAGAAGACGACGATCGCCGCAATGATGATGGCAATGCACGCCGCCCAGGTGAGGAGAAATGTCGATCCCCGTTCACGCAGCCACGAACTCATCAGCGTGAAACAGAGCGCAACCCCCGCTGCACCCGATGCCATCAGAAGCGAATTGTAATCGAAACCCATGTGCCAGCGAATCTGGTTTGCGTCGAACCGAACCCTATCACCGGCCATGTTGAGGGCCGAAGTCAACTTGGCGGACTGGTATCCAAACGGTTATCATGGCGCGCCCGTTTTTTACCGTTTGGTAGAAAAAGCTACACGAAACTGTCGTTTTCGCTTTTGAATCGTAGCGCTTTCTGTTTTCCTGTCGCCGTGAACGCTTTCTTTTGGGCAAAGGGCGTCTGCACAGACTCGGCAAAACCAACAGGGGCAAACCCGTACCGAATGGCGCAAATTCTGGAGATCACGGACCTCCACAAGTCCTTTGGCAGTCTCGAAGTCCTCAAGGGCGTTTCACTCGATGCCAGGGCCGGGGATGTCGTCTCGCTGATCGGGTCGTCGGGATCGGGCAAATCAACCCTCTTGCGCTGTATCAACATGCTCGAAATCCCCAATCAGGGCGACGTCACAATCGACGGCGAGCATGTTTCGCTTTCGGCCGAAGGGCCCGACCGTCACCCTACCGATCCCCTGCAGTTGCGCCGTATCCGCTCCAAGCTTGGCATGGTGTTCCAGTCCTTCAATCTGTGGTCGCACATGACGATCCTCGAAAACGTCATGGAAGCACCGCTCCTTGTGCAAAGACGCGACAAGGCCGAAGTGCGCGAACAGGCGCTCGCCCTGCTCGAAAAGGTTGGGATTTCGGCCAAGGTCGATGCCTTTCCAGCCCAGCTTTCCGGCGGCCAGCAGCAGCGCGCGGCCATTGCACGCGCCCTCTGCATCAATCCCCGGATCATGCTTTTCGACGAGCCCACATCGGCGCTCGATCCCGAGCTCGAGGTCGAGGTGCTGGGCGTCATCAAGATGCTGGCCGACGAGGGTCGCACCATGATCCTTGTCACCCATGACATGAAATTTGCGCGCGAAGGCTCCGACAGGGTCGTCTTTCTCCATCTGGGCAAGATCGAGGAACAGGGCACTGTCGATGAAGTCTTCGGCGCCACCAAATCCGACAGGCTGCGCCAGTTCTTAGGCGCCGCCGGTCACGCCTGACCGGGGCGGCAACCATCATGCAACAAGGGACCCGGTCGCTTCACCAACCAACAAAGGGAACTTCAGCAATGAAAAAGGTGATACTCGCCACGCTCGCTCTGGCAGCACTTTCGACAGCGGCCAATGCCCAGGAAACCCTGCGCATCGGCACCGAAGGCGCCTATGCGCCGTGGAACTTCGTCAACGACGCGGGCGACCTGGACGGATTTGAAATCGATCTGGGCAACGCCATCTGCGAACAGACTGGCATGACCTGCGAATTCGTGCAGAGCGAATGGGACCCCATCATCCCCAACCTGGTCGCGGGCAACTATGATGTCATCATGGCCGGCATGTCGATCACCGACGAACGGCTCGAGACCATCAACTTCACCCAGGATTATTTCCCGCCCGATCCCTCCAACTACATCGCGGCGACCGGCGCCGGCATCGATATCGAAAGCCCCTCGGGTCTGCGCATCGGCGTTCAGGGCAACACCATCCAGGCAGCCTATGCCGAGGAAAACTTTGCCGCCGATAACACCATCGTCTCGTTTGCCACCTTCGATCAGTCGATCGCCGATCTGGCCGCCGGCAATGTCGATGTGGTCCTCGCTGACGGCTCCTCGCTCGATCCGGTCGTCGCCAATTCCGGCGGCGCGCTGGAAATGTTCGGCCCCGATGTCATGATCGGCGGCGGCGTCGGCGGTGGTGTGCGCAAGGAAGATACCGAGCTGCTCGCAACGCTTGACGAAGCCCTCACGGCGCTCAAGGCCGATGGCACCGTCGATGCGCTGATCGCCGAATGGTTCGACGGCGCGGGTCCGTTCTACACGGAATAATCGCAAACCTGTGCCCGGCGGGCGTCCGACTGGGACATTCGCCGGGCATCTCACGCAAGGGGCACGCGCGTGGACGCTGACGCCTTCTGGCTTTTCGATCTGGTAGGCGAAGATATCGCCTTCTGGCTTGGCTATCTGACAAACGGCAAGCACCTCAACTGGTACGCCAGTTTCCGCTTCACCATCATGGCTGCCGTCTTCGGCGGCTGCCTTGCGCTTGTCTTCGGGCTTTTGGGCGCCATGGCAAAGGCCTCGCGCTTCACGGCCCTGCGGGCCATCGGCACGATCTATGTCAGCATGGTGCGCGGCGTTCCCGACGTGCTGTTCTTCCTGTTTTTCCCGCTGGCGTTCGAACAGGGTGTGGAATGGGTCTGGGCCATGCAGGTCTGCACCCCGGACACGATTGCCGCCACGCAGGCCAACTGGCCGCCCTGCGGCGAAGCGAACTGGCTGCTCTCGACCAATGAATACCTTGTCCTGGCCTGCGTATCGCTGGGCATCATCTTTGGCGCCTTTACAGCCAACGTCATCCACGGCGCCATGCGCGCGGTGCCCCAGGGCCAACTCGAAGCCGCGCGCGCCTACGGCATGAGCGATTTTCAGGTCTTGACGCGCATCCATATCCGCCAGATGTGGGTCTATGCCCTGCCCGGCCTTTCCAATGTCTGGCTGCTGCTCATCAAGGCCACATCGCTCCTTTCCCTGCTCCAGATCGCCGATATCGTCTGGTGGGCGGGGCAATTGGGTTCTCCCAACTTCCTGCCTCAGGCAGGCCTTGTGCACGGCGATTGGCGCTGGGCCTATTTCATTGCGCTGTTTGTCTTTTACATCCTCATCACCCTGCTTTCGGAAAAGGGCTTTTCGCGGCTCACGACCTGGGCCCGGCGCGGCATGCCGGTGGAGGGCTAGGCGATGGACCTGATCGAAACACTGCTCGCCGAAATCCCGCTCTACGCCGGACCGGCACTGTTCAACATCTATTTTGCGGCCGCTTCCCTGCCCATCGGCTTTGTCTTTGCGGTGCTGCTCGCGCTCGGCAAGAATTCGAAAAACCCCATCGTCCGGCGCCTGTGCTCGGCCTATATCTATGCTTTTCGCGGCTCGCCGCTGTTTATCCAGTTCTTCATGTTCTATTCCATCATGCTGGCGCTCAACGCTGTCTGGTGGCGCCCATTGGGCATTGCGTGGCTGATGATGAACCCGCTTTTCATCGGCCCGCTCGCCCTGGTGATGAACACCGCCGCCTACAGCGCCGAAATCATCTACGGCGCCCTGCGCACGGTTCCCCGCGGCGAAATCGAAGCCGCCCGCGCTTACGGCATGACCCCCTTTCAGGTGTTCAGGACCGTCACATGGCCCAACACGATCCGCATTGCCTGGCCTGCCTACACAAACGAAGTCGTGTTTCTTTTCCACTCGACCGCGCTTGTCTATTTCACCCTGCCGGTCATCAATGCCCAGCGTGATATCCTCAACACAGCGCAAAACCTGTTTGAGCGCGACTACAACGCCTTCCTCCATTTTTCGGTCGCTGCTCTATGGTTTCTCGCCGTTACCATGGTCATTTTCTTTGTCTTCGGGCGCGTTTATGAACGCATGATGCGCCACATGCCCAAAGAGCGCGCCACCTCCCGTCCGCGCCTGCGCTTCGGTCCCAAATATATCCGGTAATTTCTCATGGCCTTTGACCGCATCACCCACACCATCGACGCCGATGCTCCCGGCACGACGTCCGAGTTGACGGTTTTCAAGATCGGCCCCGCCGACGCGGCGACCAAAATCTATATGCAGGCCGCGCTCCATGCCGACGAGCAGCCGGGCATCATGGCGCTGCACCATCTTCTGCCGCTGCTCAAGTCCGCCGACGAAAAAGGCGAACTCAGCGCCCGCTTCTCCATTTTTCCAATGGTCAACCCGCTTGGCATGGGCCAGCGGGTGTTCGAAGACCATTTGGGACGATACGACTTCCGCTCGGGCACCAATTTCAACCGCCGCTGGCCCGATCTCTTTGCCGCCGTGGCCACAAAGGTCGCCCAGAACCTCACCGACGATGCAGCTGCCAATGTCGCAATGATCCGCCAGGCGGTGCGCGACTGGCTCGACACCCAGAGGCCAACCACGGCCATGCAGAAATTGCGGCATCTGGTGATGACCGAAGCCTATGACGCCGACTACGTCCTTGACCTCCATTGCGACAACGAAGCGTTGGTCCATCTGTTCGTCACCCCCGATTCCATGGCCGAACTCTCAGAGCTTGCCGACCACATGGGCTCGGTTGCCCAGCTGACCGCAGAGGACTCGGGCGGCGGCTCGTTCGACGAAGTCTGGCCCTCGCTCTGGACGCGCCTGCGCCAGGCCCATCCTGATAAGCCCATCCCCTTTTCAGCCCGCGCCGCAACGCTCGAATATCGCGGCCAACCCGATGTTTTCGACGATATCGGCAAGGACGACGCAGCCCGACTCCTTGGCTTCTTTCGGGCCAAAGGGTTTGTTGCCGGCCCACCGCCCAAGGTTGGGCCGGCCCCCGCGCCATCCCCCCTGAGCGCCACCGAAATGCTGCGCGTCGACCAGGCAGGGCTGCTCGCCTACCGCGTCGAATTGGGCGATCAAGTCGAGAAGGGACAGCCCATCGCCGATCTCATCGCCCTTGCCGGCCCCGGTGCCTTTACCGAGCGCACACCGATCCTTGCGGGCACGTCGGGCCGGGTCATATCGCGCAACGTCGCCAAATTCGTCGTGCCGGGCAATTCCATCGCGAAGATCGTCGGCACCGAGCCTCTGGCCAGCCGACAGGGCTACCTCTTGGAGGACTGATCGCGCACCGGAACATAGACGAAGCGCGGCATTTCGATCTTGAAGACGATGGCCAGTGTCCGAAGCGTAAAGCCCAAGACCATGGCTGCTATCGTCATTAGCTCGACCGGAAATCCAGCCTGTATTCCGAAAAAGAACACGCAGGCGGTGATCGCCGATACGGTTGCGTAAAGCTCGCCGGAAAACAGCAACGGCACATCGTTGCACAAGACGTCACGCAAGACGCCCCCCACGCACCCTGTAATGATTCCGGCCACGATGACGATCAGCACCGGCTGGCCCATTTCCATGGCCACCATGCAGCCAGAAATAGTGAACACCACGAGCCCCACGGCATCGAGCAACAGGAAGATCAGCTTGAGCCGTTCCATGATCCGGGCCACCGCAATTGTGAACAGCGCCGCGGCCGTTGTAACCAGCAGATAGGCGGGCTGATCGACCCACAACAGCGGGTAGTGACCAAGCAGTAGATCCCGCGCCGTGCCTCCGCCCAGCGCCGTTACGCATCCCAGAACGCAGACCCCGAACCAGTCCATGTTGCGCCGTCCCGCCGCCAGCGCCGCGGACATCGATTCGGCGGCCAGAGCGATGACGAAAAGCGTGTGCAGCAACATAAGAGCCCTCCTTGTGGATGGCCCTGACCATGCCGGCTAACGCATTGCCGGTAAAGCGCGATTGCGGAAGCCTTTGCTTTACCGCTATCGTTACAGAGCGAGCGTGGGAACAATCAGGAGTCTGCCTATGGCGATCAAGGCCGCGATCTATCATCTCACGCACTACAAGTACGACCGACCGGTCACTCTCGGCCCGCAGATCATCCGGCTCCAGCCCGCCCCCCATTCGCGCACCAAGGTGCTCAGCCATTCGCTAAAAGTCAGTCCTTCCAATCACTTCGTCAATATTCAGCAGGACCCCTACGGTAACTTTCAGGCGCGATACGTCTTTCCCGAGCCGGTGACCGAGCTCAAGATCGAGGTCGATCTCGTTGCCGACATGACGGTTTACAACCCGTTCGACTTTTTCGTGGAGCCCGAGGCGGGGACCTGGCCGTTTACCTATCCCGAGGCCATTGCGCCCGATCTGGAGATTTACAGCAAGCCCGATCCGAGCTTTGGGCCCCTGTTTAAGGATCTGCTGGCTTCCATCGACCGGACGCCCAAGAACACTGTCGATTTCGTGGTCGAACTCAATGCGCGGCTGCAGCGCGAGATCGGCTATATCGTCCGGCTCGAACCGGGCGTGCAAACGCCAGAGGAGACACTGGAAAAGGCCAAGGGGAGTTGCCGAGACACCGGGTGGCTGCTGGTTAACACCTTGAGACATCTGGGCTTTGCTGCGCGGTTCGTTTCGGGATACCTCATTCAGCTCAAGCCCGACCTGAAAGCGCTCGACGGCCCATCGGGCACCGAAAACGACTTCACCGACCTCCATGCCTGGTGTGAGGTGTACCTGCCTGGGGCCGGCTGGGTTGGGCTCGATCCGACCTCGGGATTGCTGACCGGGGAAAGCCATATTCCGCTCGCGGCGACCCCCCATTTCGCCAATGCCGCCCCGATTTCAGGGCTCGCGAGCTTTGCCAATGTCGAGTTCGATTTCGACATGACGGTCACCCGCGTGGCCGAACATCCGCGCATCACCAAGCCATTTTCCGACTCCGATTGGGTGGAGTTGTGCTCTCGGGGCCGCCAGATTGACCAAGATTTGGCAAACAATGACGTTCGGTTGACGATGGGGGGCGAGCCGACCTTCGTTTCCATCGACGACTTCGAATCCGGCGAGTGGAATGCCGATGCGGTCGGCCCCACCAAGCGCGAAAAAGCCGACATCCTGATCCGCCGTCTCCAGCAGCGTTTCGCGCCCGGTGGGTTCCTCCATTACGGGCAGGGCAAATGGTATCCGGGCGAAACTTTGCCCCGCTGGACCTTCTCGCTCTATTGGCGCAAGGACGGCGAGCCGGTCTGGAAAAATCCCGACCTGATCGCCCACGAGACCTCGGACAAGACCCCGAGCCCCGACCAGGCCAAGGCCTATCTCACCGAATTTGCCATGGCACTGGGTCTGGACGGCTCGACCGTCCAGCCGGCCTTTGAAGATCCCGCCGACTGGATCTTGAAAGAAGGCAATCTGCCCGAGAACGTCGATCCGACAAATCCCAAGCTCAAGGACCCCGAAGAGCGCATGCGCATGACGCGGGTCTTTGAGCGCGGGCTGACCGATCCGACCGGCTATGTGCTGCCGGTCCAGAAATGGAACGCCCCCGCGCAAGCCTCGCGCTGGCTGACCGAGGTGTGGCAGACACGGCGCGGCAAGCTGTTTCTGGTGGCCGGGGATTCGCCCGTCGGCTACCGCCTGCCGCTGGGCACCCTGCCCCATATCCCCGAAAGCGATTATCCCCATATCGTGGCCGAGGACCCCACCATCCCGCGCGCGCCCCTGCCGCCGCGCGACGAATTGCCGGTGGCCAGCCTTGTCGCCGACGAGGTCATTGCCCAGACGCAGATCGAACAGGAAATCACCGACATCGAAGGCAAGGTGCGCACCGCGCTTTCGGTCGAACCGCGTGACGGCCGGCTGACGGTGTTCATGCCGCCAACCGAAAAACTCGAAGACTATCTCGAACTGATCGCCGCCGCCGAAACGGCCGCCGAAAAGCTGGGCCTGCCGGTCCATATCGAAGGCTATTCGCCCCCATCGGACCCGCGCCTCAACGTGATCCGGGTGGCGCCCGATCCCGGGGTCATCGAGGTCAATGTCCACCCGGCGGCCAATTGGGACGAGTGTGTCTCGATCACCGAGGCGGTTTATGAAGAGGCGCGGCTGTCCCGGCTGGGCGCCGACAAATTCATGATAGACGGCAAGCACACCGGCACCGGCGGCGGCAATCACGTCGTTGTCGGTGGCGCGACGCCCAATGACAGCCCGTTCCTGCGCCGCCCCGACCTGCTCAAATCGCTGATCCTGCACTGGCAGCGCCATCCCTCGCTGTCCTATCTGTTTTCCGGCCTGTTCATCGGCCCCACCAGCCAGGCTCCACGCTTTGACGAGGCGCGGCACGACAGCCTTTACGAGCTTGAAATCGCCATGGCGCAGGTGCCAGCCCCCGGCGAGGGTGATGCGCCACGGCCCTGGCTGGTCGACCGTCTGTTCCGCAATCTGCTGGTCGATGTGACCGGCAACACCCACCGCTCGGAAATCTGCATCGACAAGCTCTATTCGCCGGATGGTACGACCGGACGGCTGGGGCTCGTCGAATTCCGTGGCTTCGAGATGCCGCCCAACGCCAAGATGAGCCTCGCCCAGCAATTGCTGGTCCGCGCGCTGATCGTGAGGTTCTGGAAAGACCCGATCAAGGGCAAGCTGGTCCGCTGGGGCACAAGGCTGCACGACCGGTTCATGCTGCCCCACTACGTCTGGGCCGATTTTCTCGACGTGCTCGATGACCTCCGCCAGCACGGCTATGACTTCAAACCCGAATGGTTCCAAGCCCAGCTCGAATTCCGCTTTCCCTTCTGCGGTGAGGTGACGGTCGCGGGCCACACACTCGAAATCCGTCAGGCGCTCGAACCCTGGCACGTCATGGGCGAAACCGGCGCCATCGGCGGAACCGTACGCTATGTCGATTCCTCGCTCGAACGGCTACAGGTCAAGCTGACCGGCGCCGAGCCCGAACGCTACACTGTTGCCTGCAACCGCCGCCCGGTTCCGCTGACCAGAACCGATCTGTCCGGCGTCTCGGTGGCGGGGGCGCGCTACAAGGCCTGGCAACCCGCCTCGGGCCTCCATCCCGAACTGCCGGTCAACACCCCGCTGGTGTTCGACGTTTATGACAATTGGACGGGACGTGCCGTGGGCGGGTGCATTTATCACGTCGCCCACCCGGCCGGCCGGAACTATGAAACCTTTCCTGTGAATGCCAACGAGGCCGAAGCAAGACGGCTTGCGCGATTCATAGCCAATGGACATAGTGCCGGATCGTATGATTTGCCGGCCGAAGCGCCCACGCCCGAGTTTCCTCTGACGCTGGACCTGAGGCGACCCCACCAGTGGCTTTAGATGACCGCTTCTCCCTCCGCCGCCAAGGCACAAAAGATGCCTGACCTGATCGGCGCGTATCGCCCGATCTCGGGCGTGCCCGATGAAATGGTCGCGCCCGACGGCACGGTCAAACCCGGCTGGTTCAAATTCATGTCGGCGCTGGACGCGCTGGGGGCCGAGGAGCTGACCAACCGCTTCCAGCACGCCGACCAGTATCTGCGCGACGCGGGCGTTTTCTACCGCATGTATGACGGGCTCGAACAGGGCGAGCGCGACTGGCCGCTGGCCCATATCCCGCTGTTGATCGCCGAGGACGAATGGCGCGGCATCGAAGCCGGCCTCGCCCAGCGCGCCGACCTGCTCGAAACGGTGATTGCCGATATCTATGGCAACAACGCTCTGGTCCGCGATGGCCTGCTGCCGCCCGAGCTGATTGCCGGCAATCCCGAATTCCTGCGCCCCATGGTCGGCATCGAACCCATGAGCGGCCATCACCTTCATTTCTGCGCCTTCGAGCTTGGCCGCGGCCCCGATGGGCGCTGGTGGGTGCTGGGCGACCGGACACAGGCACCCTCGGGGGCGGGGTTTGCTCTGGAAAACCGGGTGGCGACCACCCGCGCTTTGGCCGATATCTATGCCGATCTCAACGTCCACCGCCTGGCCGGCTTTTTCCGCGATTTCCGCAACGCGCTGACCGACATGGGCGGCAATGGATCGGGCCGCGTGGCGATCCTCACCCCCCGGCCCGCTCAACGAAACCTATTTCGAGCACGCCTATATCGCGCGCTACCTTGGCTTCCTGCTGGTGCAGGGCGAGGACCTCGTTGTCGTCGATGGTGAGGTCATGGTGCGCACCGTCTCCGGGCTCAAGCCGATTTCGGTGCTCTGGCGGCGGTTGGACGGGGACTTTACCGACCCGCTGGAGTTGCGCCAGGACAGCCACATCGGCACCCCCGGCCTGACCGAAGCGGTGCGGCGCGGATCGGTGGCGTTCGTCAATTCGCTGGGAGCGGGAATTTTGGAAACCCGTGCGCTCGGCGCCTTCCTGCCGGCCATCGCCAGATCACGGCTGGGCTCCGATCTGGCACTGCCCAACATCGCCACATGGTGGTGCGGCGGCGAAGAGGCCCGCGCCTATGTGCGCGACAATTTCAATGACCTGCTGGTCGGCCCGGCGCTCTCCACCCTTTTGTCCATCGACGATGACGGCGGCACTGCCGCCATTGCCGATCTCGACCCGGCGGCGCGCGCCGACCTGCTGGCAAAAATCGAATCCGACCCCAAAGCCTTCGCGGCGCAGGAAGCGGTCAAGCTCTCAACGGCCCCGGTCTATGTCGGCGGCGCGCTCGAACCGCGCCCCATAACGCTGCGGGTTTATGCCGCCCGCACGGCAGAGGGCTGGTCGATCATGCCGGGCGGCTTTGCCCGCGTCGGCTATGCGCTCGATACCGCCGCCATTGCCATGCAGCGCGGGGGACAGGCCGCCGATGTGTGGGTGGTCAGCGAAAGCGAGGTCGAACAGGTCACCCTGCTCGCCAAATCCAATTCAACGATCGAACGCAACCCGTCGGGCAATCTGCCCTCTCGCGCCGGGGACAATCTGATCTGGCTGGGGCGCTATGCCGAGCGCTGCGAGGCCAGCGTTCGCATCCTGCGCGCCTATCATCTGCGGCTTGCCGAACTGGGCCGCGAGGACAACCCACTGCTGGTGGCCACAAGCGCCTATCTCGAACCGCTCGGCATCGACGCCACCGAAGCGGTCCCGGCCGGGCTTCTGGCCATTATCGATGGCGCGGTGCGCTCGGCCAGCCAGATCCGCGACCGCTTTTCGCCCGATGGCTGGCTGGCGCTGACCGATTTGCAAAAGACCGCCAGGCGGTTTGCGCGCACCATAAAGCCCGGCGACGACGCCACCCGCGCCATGACGGTGCTGCTGCGCAAGCTGGCCGGCTTTTCCGGCCTCGTGCATGAAAACATGTACCGCTTTGCCGGCTGGCGCTTCCTTGAAATCGGGCGCCGGCTCGAACGCGGCATCCAGATTGCCGAAATCGCCACATGGCTGTGCGCGCCCGACGCGCCGGAAGGGGCGACCGAAATGCTGCTCGAAATCGGCGACAGCGTGATGACCCACCGCCGGCGCTATGGATATGGCTATGGCAATCTGGGCGCTGTGGAATTGCTGATTTCCGATCCGCTCAACCCGCGCTCGGTGATGTTTCAGCTGACCGAACTGCTCGAGCAACTCAAGGAACTGCCCGGCGGCTATGTCGATGGCCAGCTCTCGGCCGCCGCCAAGGCCGCTCTCAAACTCCAGACCGAACTGGCGGTGATCGACGCCGCCGACGTGAACCCCGACATGCTGGTTGGGGTCGGCAACGGGCTGGCCAACATCTCCAATTTGATCTCGGAGATGTATTTCTGATGGCCAAGGACGGGGCTTTCCAATTCTCCGCCGTCACCCCGGCCTTGAGCCGGGATCCAGTAACCGGCAGCGCCCGTAAATCGTTCGCTCGCGCTGAGCGTACTGGACCCCGGCTCAAGGCCGGGGTGACCAAGTGGGGGGTGCGGGCGATGCGCTGCGATTTTGCTCACCGCCGGGCGTCCTGACCATGCTCTACGACATCCGGCTCAAGCTCGATTATGCCTATGATGCCCCGGTTTCGGGTGGGCGGCATCTGGTGCGGGTGTTTCCGGCCAATCTGGCGGGCATCCAGCGGGTCGTGGCGGCGAGCCTGACCGTCGATCCCCAACCGGCCGAACGCTCCGAGTTTGTCGACTTCTTCGGCACCCGCGTGGCGGCGCTCGCCTATCGCAGCGCCCATGAGGCTCTCGATATCGCCATTGCAGCCCGGGTCGAAGTGCTGCGCGGCGATCCGGGCATCGATTTCACGCCAACGCTCGAGACGCTCCATGCCGAAATCGCCGGCAACTGGGACATGGGATCGCTCTCACCCCATCATTTCCTCAGCCCCAGCCCCCGCATCGCCATAGAGCCGGCGATCACCGCCTATGCCAGATCGAGCGTCAAGCAAGCGATTTCGGTGCGCGAGCTGGCCCACCATCTGGGTCTGCGCATCCATGCCGATTTTGCCTATGACGGCGAGGCGACGCTGGTCGATACCCCAGTGACCGAGGCCTTCGCGCTCAGGCGCGGCGTGTGTCAGGATTTCGCGCACATCATGATTGCCGGCCTGCGCGGGCTGGGCGTTCCGGCGGGCTATGTCTCGGGGTTCCTGCGCACCATACCGCCCGAAGGCGAAGAGCGGCTCGAAGGCGCGGACGCCATGCACGCCTGGGTGAAAGTGTGGTGCGGGCGCGAAACCGGGTGGGTCGAGTTCGATCCCACAAACGCGATTTTCGCCGGCCAGGATCATATCGTCATCGGCTATGGGCGCGATTATTCCGACGTCACTCCAATCGTGGGCATGCTGCGCTCGGCGGGCGGGCAGGAAATGACACAGGCCGTGGACGTTCTGGAAGTCGGCTAGAGTGAGGTCAGAAAAAGTTGCAGACTTTTTCGGTTCGACCGCACGACCAACGCTTAGACACCTCCCATGCGGCGGGCCATGAATTTTTCCAGCCCCACGAACCCGTCATAGATCAAGACCGCCAGAGCGCCCACGATCAGCCCGCCCTGCAAGACGAAAGCCGTGTTGCCCGAAACCAGCCCGGCAATGATCACTTCGCCCAGGGTGCGGGCCGCAACGGTCGAGCCGATGGTGGCGGTCGAGAGCGAGATGACTGCCGAAAGCCTGATGCCCGCAAGGATCACCGGAAGCGCCAGCGGCAATTCGACCCCCGCCAGACGCTGCCAGCCGGTCATGCCGGTGCCGCGCGATGCCTCGCGCACCGAGGGAGCCAGCGACGTCAGCCCGGTCAGGGCGTTCTCGAAAATCGGCAGCAACCCATACAAAAACAGCGCAACCAGAGTTGGCCCTGTGCCAAACCCGAGCATGGGCACAGCCAGCGCCAAAACCGCGACCGGCGGGAAGGTCTGCCCGATATTGGCGATGGCGCGCGAAAGGGGCAGGAATTCCTCGCCGAACGGGCGCGTGACCAGAATGGCCAGCCCGACCGCGAACAGCGTTGCGAGCACGGTGGCAAACCCCACGATGGCCAGATGACTCAGGGTGAGCGAGAGGATGGTCGTCTGGGTGTAGATCGGCGGTGTGCCCTCGCGCACCAGCGGCGCAAGCAGCGGCGCAAAGCTTTGCGGCGTCACGATGAACGCGATGAGCAACGCCAGAACCACCAGCCTTATGACGACCCCGATCTTCATTGCGGCCGCGCTGCCCGTTTTTCCAGCGCCGCGCGGGTGACGATGCCGATGGGTACGCCGTCTTTGGTCACCGGCAGGGCCGGTCGCTGCGACCAGAGCATTGCCGAATAGGCGTCGCGCAGCGACAGGTGGGTGTCGACAGGCTGGCCCTCGGCCTCGCCCGGTTCGACCACCGAAGATACGTGATCGAGGGTCAAAAGCCTAAACGCCTTGTCGCCAGATCCCAGCATCGCCTCGACGAAATCGTCCACCGGATTGGCGATGATTTCCTGGGGCGAAGCGTATTGCAAAACCTTGCCCTCGCTCATCACGGCGATGCGGTCGCCCAGCCGGATGGCCTCGTCCATGTCGTGGGTGACAAGGACGACGGTGGTGCCCAGCCGCTGCTGGATTTCCACCAGATCGGCCTGCGCCTTGGCGCGGATGATCGGGTCGAGCGCGCCGTACGGCTCGTCCATGAGCAGGACCAGCGGTCCGGCGGCGAGGGCGCGGGCGACCCCGACACGCTGTTTCTGGCCACCCGAAAGCTCGTGCGGCATGCGCGAGCGGTATTGGTCGGGCTCGAGCTGGAACATCTCCAAAAGCTCGTCCACCCGCGCGGAGATCTTGTGCTTGTCCCAGCCCAAAAGGCGCGGGACGGTGCCGATATTGTGGGCGACGTCGCGATGGGGAAACAGCCCGTGCCCCTGAATGGCGTAGCCGATCTGGCGCCGCAATTCGTAGGGGGGCAGATCGTGAGTATCCTGGCCGTCGATGCGAATGGCGCCGGCACTGGGCTCGACCAGCCGGTTGATCATGCGCAACAGCGTGGTCTTGCCCGAGCCCGAGGTGCCCACGATGGCAACGATTTCCCGGCTGGGGATGGAGAGCGTTACATCGTCGACGACGGCGCGGCCGTCATAGGTCTTGGTGAGATGGTCGATTTCGATCATGGTCTTGCCCTCTGGCGGCCCTGGCTCAATTCCACCCCGGCGTCGAGCACGATGGCCGCCGCGAACGCCATGGCGACGGCGGGGATCGCCCCGAGCAGAACGAGCGGCATGGCGGTTTGCGAAATGCCCTGGAACACGAAGGTGCCAAGCCCCCCGCCCCCGATCAGCCCGGCGATGACCGCCAGACCGATATTCTGGACCAAAATGATGCGGATACCGGTGAGGATCACCGGGAAAGCCAGAGGCAGCAAAACACCTGTCATGCGCTGCCCATTGGTCATGCCCATGCCGCGCGCTGCTTCATTGGCATCGCGCGGCACCCCGTCAAGGCCGACGACGGTGTTGGACACAATGGGCAGCAGCGAATAGGCAAACAGCGCCAGAAAGGCCGGGGCGTAGCCGATACCGCCGATGCCAAGCTCGCGCGCGCCGGGCACGTTGGCGCCGATCCAGGCCATGGGCGCGATCAACAGCCCGAACAGCGCAATCGAGGGGACGGTCTGGACCACATTGAGGCTGCCCAGAATACCGGCCCGGACGCGGGGTATGCGGTAGCACACGATTCCCACCGGAACCCCGATCAGCACCGCCGCGGCCACCGATCCGAAGGCAAGAAACAGATGGACCTGCAATTGGGCAAAAAACGCCGACTGCCGACCCTGATATTCGCGCATCACCGCCAGATCGTCCCACAGGCCCGAAGCAAGGATGCCCCACAGAACCGCGGCCACACCGATCAGAATGCCGACCCGGGCGAACGGCCCGAGCTTGAGCCGCGCCAGTGCATCGGTCGCGGCCAGCGCAAAAGCAAAGACCATGATCCACACACCCGAGCCGGGCGAAACACGGGCATAGGTATCGCCTTCGGGGATCAAAGCGGATGCCCCCATGCCCACGGCGACCGCCAGCGCGATCAGCGCGAGGCTGGCGACCGCGAGCCGGATAGCGAGCGGGGTCTTGAGCAGCAGGACCAGGAGCGCAACGGCCAGCGCACCATAAAGCGCGATGCCGCCGACGCCCAGCGCGTCCCAGGCGGGAACCGCCTCGCCGGGGACGATCCGGTTGGCGCGAAAGACGAGAAAGGACTGAAAGACGAGCGCGAAAAGCCCCAGAGCGGCAACAACCACTCCGAGCTTGTCGATACGCAATGAATGTGTCCCGGCCCGGGCGAGCGCCGTCAAGATGGTTGGGGCCGCGCGAGGTTAGGCGCGGCCCTTTCCCTTTTAGAGAAAGCCGTTTTCGGTCAGGTAGGATTCGGCGACCGCTTCGGCCGGTTCGCCTCCCACCTGCACGCGGCCGTTGAGATCCTGCAGCACTTCGAGCGTCAGGCCCTCAAACACCGGGGCAAGGATTTCCGCGATCTGCGGATATTCGTCCAGCACGTCCTGGCGGATGATCGGCGCAGGCGCATAGACCGGCTGCACGCCCATATCGTCATCCATGACCACGAGCCCGGACGGCGCGATGCCGCCATCGGTGCCATAGACCATGGCCGCGTTGGCGCCCGAGGTCTGGTTGGCCGCAGCCGAAATGGTCGCTGCGGTGTCGCCACCCGAAAGCTGGATCAACTGGTCTGAAGAAAGCTCGAACCCGTAGGCCTCCTGAAAGGCGGGCAAGGCAGCAGGCGAGGTCACGAACTCGCTCGATGCGGCAAGCACGATTTCACCGCCATCAGCGATATAGGCGCCGAAATCGGACATGGTCGCCAGCCCGTTTTCCTCGGCGACATCCGAGCGCACGGCAATGGCCCATGTGTTGTTGGCCGGCGAAGGCGTGAGCCAGACGACACCGTTTTCGGAAAGGTCCATTTCGGCAACCCGGTCGAACCCGGCCTGCGCGTCATTCCAGACGTCTTCGTCCTCAAGACCGAAAAAGAACGCGCCATTGCCCGTATATTCCGGGTAGATGTCGATCTGGCCGGCTGCAATCGCCTCGCGCACGATGGGCGTCGCGCCAAGCTGGATGCGGTTCTCGGTCTCGATATCGTTGGCCTGCAGCATCTGGGCAATGATGTTGCCCAAAACACCACCCTCGGTATCGATCTTGGACGAGACGACCACCTGCCCGTAGGCAGTCGTGGTCAGCGCGGCAGCAACAGCCGCGCCAGCAATGATGGAAAGCAGTTTCACGGATTTTCTCCCGGTCTGACTCTGGTCATGGACTCAGCCTCGTAGCCTACAGCCTGAAGCCGGGATGACCACCCCTGAGTTTAGAAATTATCGTGAACGGATTTTGTTCCCTTTGAGGTCCGCGATGAACTGGCCGCCACGCAAAATAACCTCGTGTCACCCCGGCCCGGAGCCGGGGTCCAGTACACTCGGATTTTTTGGCTGAAGCCCAGGCGCTGCCGTTTACTGGATCCCGGGTCTTCGCCCGGGATGACCGCTGAGTTTGTGTAGCCTTCACGGGAAAAGCGCTACCCCATCGAATAAGGCAGATACCCGATAAACCCCGTGAGCTTCCACGCGCCCTCGATCCGCGCCAGCGTATAGACCGACTGCCAGTCGAGGATGTCGAAGGTGCCGTCTTTCATGGCGACCTTGCCGTTGAACTTCTTGTGCGCCAGCGCGCGGTCTGCGGTGATTTCGATGTCGGTGAGTTCGGTCGCGCCGAATACGCCGGCCCGGGCGGTTTCGATTTCGGCCCGAGGCGCGAAATCGCGGGCGCCGGCCAGCCAGGAATCGCGATAGCTCTCCAGCGTCGGGAAACTGACCCGCCAGTCATCGGGATTGCCCGAGGCCCTGCCATCGATGCCCATGAAGCGCTCGGCGGCGAAATCGGGTTCGACCATCGACCAGTCACACGCCAGAAACGCCTCGATGTCGCGCGCCACCAGCATTTCCCAGATGGCATGGCGATCGGGGTCATCGGCGAAGGGATTGAGCGCGTAAAGGTCCATTTATTTGAGCATGTCCCTGTAGATGCCCGGTTTGGAATTGGGGATTTCCATGGCGTCGAGCTTCTTTTTGTAAAAGTCCACAGGCCCCGGATCGCCAATCACCGCGTAAGCAAAGCCCCTGTCGCGCAGATCTTCGAGCGTTCGGAACAACAGCGCCTCCCCGATCCCCCGCCCGCGCGCCGTTTCGAGCACGCCGGTCGGCCCAAAAAAGCCCCGCGCCGTGACATCGCCGCAGGCAAAACCCAAAAGGCCCGACGCATCCGTCGCCAGCCACACATCGATGGGCTGGTGGGAAAACCCCACTTCGACCTCGCTGCGCCAATGGCGGGAAAAATGGGCCTCGACCCAGTCGGCAACCAGCCCGCGCTCGGGAGGGAGCGCCCGGCGCAGGGTGGCACCTTGTCCCGAAACGCGCGAATAGTCGTAGCGGGGAAGATCGTAAAGGCGAACGAGAAGGTCCATCAGGTGGCGTCCATGTCCTGGAATCTGTGACGCACAAAATGCCCCGGCTCGACCTCGACGGGCAAGCCCGCCGGCTTGCGCGCCAGCGCCCGCACCTTTTCGATGTTCTGGGCAAACGCCCTGCCCCCATCCGCATCGGCAACAAAGCGGACATTGGGGTCTGGCACGGCCGAGAGCAGCACCTTGGTATAGGCATGTTGCGGATTGGAAATAACGCTGTCCGAGGGCCCCCACTCGACCACCTGCCCACCGAACATTACCGCGGTGTCCTCAGCCAGATAATGGGCGGTGGCGATATCGTGGGTAATGTAGAGGAATGTGATGCCGCGCTCGGCCTTCATGCGTTGCATCAGGCCCAGCACCGATTTGCGGATCGACACGTCGAGCATGGAGGTGGGCTCGTCCGCAACGATCAGTTCGGCCCCCACCGCAAGCGCCCGGGCCAGATTGACCCGCTGGCGCTGGCCGCCCGACAGTTCGTGCGGATATTTTTCCAGCGTCACGGCGGGGTCCAGTTCCACATCGGCCAGAACGCCCCGCACCTCATCGGCCAGCCCGCTGCCGCCAAGCTTTTTGTGCAGTTTGAGCGGGCGTTCGAGGTGGTGACGGATGGTATGGGCCGGATTGAGCGCGGCAAACGGGTCCTGAAACACCATCTGCACGGCCTGCGAATAGGCAAGTTCCTCGGCGCGCCCCTTGATATCGGCAATGTTGCGGCCCTTGAACCTCACCTGGCCTTCAGAAAGCTGAAACAACCGGGTGACGGCCCGCCCGATTGTCGATTTGCCCGAGCCCGATTCACCAACGATGGCAAGGGCCCTGCCCTTTTCAACGCTCAGCGAGACATTGCGCATGGCAACGACCTCCTTGGCGGCGCCGAACATGGGCTTGAGATGAAAGACTTTCGAGGCGTTGTCGATTTCGAGAAGCGGTGCGTCAGACATCAACTTGCCTCCCTCACTGCGATCTTTGGCATCGCATCCCAGAGCTTGCGCGTGTAGTCGTGCTGCGGATCGGAAACGATGGCGGCGGTCGGCGCGTGTTCGACGATCTCGCCCTCGAGCATCACGGCGATCCGATCGGCAAACTGGCTCATCAGCGCCAGATCATGGGTTATGAACAGGATCGAGAACCCGAACTGCGCCTTGAGCGCCATGATTTCCTGCAGGATTTCGCGCTGCACCACCACATCGAGCGCCGTGGTGGGCTCGTCCATGATGATCAGCTTGGGGTTGAGCGCCAGCGCCATGGTCAGCACCACCCGCTGGCGCATGCCGCCCGAAAGCTGGTGCGGGTAATCGTCGAGCCGTGCGGCGGGGATGCCGACAAGAGCCAACAGCTCTTCGGCCCGCGCCCGGATTTCCGGCCGTGAAAGGCCAGTGTGCCGCGCCAGCATGTCACGGAACTGCTCGAATAGGGTCAGCACCGGATTGAGCGAGTTCATCGCGCTTTGAAACACCATGGACACCGACGACCAGCGCCATTTTTCCAGTTTGGCGGCCGGCATGGCCAGCACATCGGTGCCATCGATCGTAATGGAGCCCTTGGAGATGATGGCGGGCGGGCGGTGCAGGCGCATCAGGGAAAAGGCGATCGTCGATTTCCCCGAACCCGATTCTCCGGCCAGCCCCATCACCTCGCCCTGCCCGATATCGAAATCGACGTTCCTGACGGCGGTGAACAACCCCTTGCCGGTGAGATAATCGACCTGCAAGCCGCGAACCGAAACCAGTGCTCTCATTGTGCTGCCTCCAGCTTGCCGGCCGCGCGCTGACGGTCGAGCTTTTCCTGCGCTTTGGCGGCCGCCGCTATGGTACCGAGCGTGCGCAGCCGCGGGTTGGAGATTTCATCGACCCCGAAATTGAGAAGCGAGAGCCCGATGCCGATGCCCGCCACCGCAACGGCCGGGGCCAGCACTTCCCACCACGCCCCCACGGTGATCGCCGATGAATTCTGGGCATGGTAGAGCATGGTGCCCCACGACACCGACATGGGATTGCCCAGGCCCAGAAATTCCAGCGTCGCCTGGGTGATGATGGTGTAGGTCACCGAACCGATGAAATTGAACCCTATGATCGAGAGCAGGTTGGGCAGCAATTCCACAAAGATCATCCGGTGGGCCGGCTCGCCGATCAACTCGGACGCCTGGATATATTCGCGCTGGCGCAAGGTCATTGTCTGGGCGCGCGTCACCCGCGCCCCCCATGCCCATGAGGTCACCCCGATGATGATGGCGATGACGACGGGTGAGGTCTGGCCAACGAAGGCGGCGATCACCAAGAGCAGCGGCAGTTGGGGAATGACGAGCACGACATTGGTGCAGAAATTGATGATCTCGTCGATAACGCCCCCGAAATAGCCCGCGGCAATGCCCAAAACGGTGCCGATCATCACCACCAGCAGCCCGGCGAAAAACCCTACGGCCAGCGAGGTGCGCGTGCCATAGACCAGTTGCGAAAAGACGTCGCGTCCCATCCGGGTCGTGCCCATCAGCGCCTCGCCATCGGGGGGCGTATGGGGGCGGCCCACCCGCGCCATGGGATCGGCGCCCAGGATCATCGGCCCGAAAACGGCGACCAGGACATAGGCGAGCACGATCAGCAGGCCGAAGGCCGCCTTTCGGTTGCGCAGAAAAACCTTGAGGGTTTCAACCATGATCTCAGGCCCTCCGCAGACGCGGGTCGAGCAGCACATAGGCCAGATCGACGATGAGGTTTGCCGTCAGGATCGCCAGCGTCATGATGAGCAGCTGGCCCTGGATGAGCGGGTAATCGCGGGTGACGATGCCGATATAGAGCGTCTGGCCGAGGCCGGGATAGTTAAACACCACCTCGGTGACCAGCGAGCCGCCAAGGATTGCGCCCAGCGTCAGCCCCAGCGACGTGACCGAAGGCAGGAGCGCGTTGCGGGCCGCGTAGTTGAACTTGACCCGGCGTTCCGACAGCCCCTTGGCCAGGCCCATGATCACATGGTCCTCGCCGAGCTGGCCGATCATGTTGTTGCGCATGGTGACCAGATAGCCGCCCACGAAAACGATCATCAGCGAGATGACCGGCATCAGGCCGTGGACGAAGACCGAGCTGATGTAGGTCCAGGTAAAGCCTGGGTCCAGGCTGGGATTGAAGGCATATCCGGTCGGCAGCCAGCGCAGGGCAACGCCGAAAACGAACAATGCGACAATGGCGATCACAACCGGCGGAATGGCCTGCAGGGCCAGCGACGCGGGGGTGATGATGGCATCGAACGCCCCGCCGCGCTTCCAGGCGGCAAAAATGCCCATCAACGTGCCGATGGCAAAGGCCAGCACCGTCGCGCACCCGGCCAGAAGCAGCGTCCAGGGCAGCGCATAGCCGAGCCGCTCGTTGACCGTCTGGGGATAAAACCGGATCGAATAGCCGAAATCGCCGGTAAACACCGATTTGAGATAGGAGAAATACTGCTCGTGCAGCGGACCTGTGGCAAACCCGAAGGTTTCGATCAGCGCGGCCCGCGCTTCGGGCGGGATCGTCGTTTGCGACTGGGCAAACATGATGTCGATGGGATTGCCGGGCATCAGCCGCGGCAGAATGAAATTGATGGTGGCCGCAACGAAGAATGCGGCGATGTAAAAGCCCAGTCGGCGCAGGACGAAAGCCATTCTTTCTCTCCGCTACGAGGATGAGATGACGCGGCCCGAAGGCCGCGTCACAGAGATGTCGGAGCAAGGATCAGTCTTCGACCGGGCGCAGGGCGAGCAGGTGCAGCAGCCGCTCGGGAACGCCCGAATAATCGACCGGGCGCGCCACGGGGTTGTCAGCGTTGAAAAACCCGGTGAACCGCGTGGTGTTGTACTCGTACCAGAGCGGATTATCGAACACCCAGACCACCGGCATGTCCTCGGCGACCAGCATCTGGATTTCGTTCATGAACTCCTGCTGTTCGTCGGGATCGATGGTTGTGTTGAACGCATCGAGGGCTTCGTCGAGCTCGGGGTTGGAGTAGCGGGCCGACTGGAAGCGGCTCTGCCCGATATGGCGCGAATGGAGCGCCTGGTCGAGGAAGTAGTGCGGGGTAACGCCCGTGGTGACCGAGTTGATCGCCGCTTCGTAATCGCCGGCGATGAGCTGATCGGTCCAGGCCGGGCTTTCCGGGGTCTGCATGGTGGCGTTGATGCCGAGCGCGTTCAGGCCCTCGACAGCGAGTTGGACCGTATTGACCCAGTCGGTCCAGCCATTGGGAACGATGATGTCGAATGCGATCGGCTCGCCGCTCGGGCTGTCGATGAACCCGTCGCCATCGGCATCGGCATAACCGGCTTCCTCGAGGATCGCCTGTGCGCCCTCGATATCGAACTCGGTGTACTGGCCGTATTCGACTTCGACCTCGGGGTTGTTCCAGGTGTGATAGGCGCGTCCAAGGCCCGAGGGATAGTCGTTGACGGTGGGATAGCCGTAGCCGGCGATATCGACCATCGCTTCGCGGTCCATGGCCATGGAAAAGGCGCGGCGGAACGCAACATCGTTGAACGCTTCATTGAGGCCGGGGTCTTCGGTGGTCATGTTGAGCGAGAAATAGACCGGCGAACCCGAGGGGAACCAGTAGCCGTGATGGTCGGGGTCGAGCCCGACATAGGTGCGCTCGATATCGGGCAGGAACGAGCCGAACCAGTCAAGCTCGCCATTGGCGGCCGCGGCCAGAACCTGATCGTTGTTGGCAAGCTGAGGCAGACGCAGGCAATCGACGTGCAGGCTTTCGGCATCCCAGTATTCGGGGTTGCGGCACTGGATGTATTCCTGCGGGGTGAACCGCTCGATCTCGGACATGGCGCCCGAGGCGACATGGTCGGGATTGGTGTAAGTCACCGGGTCTTCGACCTCGGCCCACACATGTTCGGGGACCGCATAGACCTGGACGAGCTGGTAGATCAGCCCGGCATCGACTTCGGTGAGCTTGAACTCGATGGTGCGATCGTCGGTGGCCGTGACGCTTTCGAGCTTGGGCCAGACCGCGCGGGTATCGAGCGCGGGAAAGTCCTTGATGAGGTTGAAGGTGAACGCCACGTCGTTTGCCGTGAGCGGCTCGCCATCCGACCAGCTCAGGCCCTCGCGCAGGGTGAAGGTGAGGGTCAAGAGATCGTCGGAATACTCATACGATTCCGCCAGCCGGTATTCCGGCGTGCCGCCCTGCAGGGCGTTGAAGATCACCAGCGGCTCGTACATGAAATCGATGACCGTCGGCAGCACGGTCGTTGTGTTGAACGGGTTGTAATTTTCGACCCAGGCCGTCAATTGCTGGGGCACCATGGTGAGGATGGCGCGGTCGTCGTCCTGGGCCTGGGCCAGGCCGGCCGGCAGGATCAGAACGCTGGCAAGCAGCGCCCCTTTCAAGAAAGTGGTCGTCATTGAGTGTTGAGCTCCCTCCAGTTGCACCACGGCCCCTTCGCCGCGGCTGACAGATATTCCCTCCCCGACAGCAAATGCGCCGGGATACGCCGAAAAGCGTGGGGACCATTGGGGCTGGTAAGGGAGGGTTCTGTCACGGGTGCTTTTCCGTCAATTGCGCACCCAAAACCGGCAAAACCGTCAAAATCGACGTTAAGGGGTGTGACCGGCTTTATGTATTGTACCATCCCCATATGAATAGACGATGTCACAGGTTCGGGCGAGGGGCTCTGCCTGGGCCGGGGAAAGGGAGAAACGACGATGGGCGCGTTTGGGCTGGCACCGAAGGGTTTCCGCGGCCGCCTGTTTGCGATTCTGATCGCCATCACCACCATTCCACTGGTTTTGACCGCAACCGTCTTCTTTTCCATCCTCAACGCCAATGTCGAAGAGGAAACCTTTGCCCGCCTCGCCTTCGTGCGCGACGCCAAACGCTCCGAACTCGACCAATACCTGACCTTTGCCTTCCGGCAGGCCGATTCGCTGACCAAATCGAACGCCGTGCGCTATTCCATCGGCGATTTTTATGGCTTTTCCTATGCCTTCCGCCAGATCGACCCCGATCCCGAGCAAGCCCGCAACGTGCTCCAGGCCATTTTCGGCATCAATGGCCAGGCCCCGGCCAGCGACGGGGTGTTTTCACCCGACACCGACGCGATGGTCTCCAACGCGCTCGAATACGCCAACGCCCACCAGCGCTTCCACGAGGAATATTCGAGCTTTATCCGCTCGGCCGAATTCGACAATCTCTATCTGGTCAACACCGACGGACGGGTCGTCTATTCGGTCGAAAAGGACGCCTATCTCGGTGGCGATCTCGATGGGGGGATGGCCGAAACAGCGCTCGGGCAACTGGCCGCAGCGACCCTTGAGGGCTCTGAAACCATCCGGGTAACCGATTTTGCGCTCGATCCGCAGACCGGGACATTTGGCGCCTATGTCGCCGTTCGGGTGGAATTTTACCAGCGCCCGCGCGGCGTGGCGATCTTCCGCCTGCCAGCCAGCGGCGTCGGTGCCATCGTCCAGTCCCAGCAAGAAGAGACCGGCAATTTTTTCATGATCGCCGGCAACGGATTGCTGGTTTCCGCGCCGGAGGACTATGCCCTTCCCATCGGTGCGACCGTTCCGACGCCACACCAGGGCCAGCCCGCCACATCCACCGCCCTTATCGGCGACGGCCTGTCGGGCGGCGCAGCACTGTCGGCCTGGGGGCCCGTCCAATTCGGAGACACCCAATGGGCGCTGCTTGCCGAAGTGCCCACCCGCAGCGCCTTTGCCAATTCCGAGGCGCTGACACGGTTTGTCCTGATGATCGCCGCCATCGCGCTGCCCATCCTGTTCTGGGTGGCATATCTGCTCTCGCGCACCATGACCGCGCCGCTGCAAAAGCTGACCGAAGTGGCCGAATCGATTGCCGCTGGCGATCTGGAACGAACCATGCCCAGCGTGGAAAGACCGACCGAATTGGGCCGGCTGGCCGAGAGCTTCAAGCGCATGCGCGACGCCATCCGCGCCCAGCTATCCCTGATCGGGCAGAAGAATGTCGAGCTGGAGCGCCACGTCAGACTGATCGAGGAAAAGAACGCTGCGCTCGAAGAGGCCGACCGGCTCAAAGACACGTTCGTCGCCAACACCAGCCACGAATTGCGCACCCCATTGAACGGCATCATCGGCATTTCCGAAACACTCTCGGCCGGTGCCGTTGGCGAATTGACCCCGCCCCAGCGCAGCCAGCTCGACCTCATCAGCTTTTCGGCCCGCCGCCTGTCGCGGCTGGTCGATGACCTGATCGATATCTACCGCATCCGTCAGGGCCGCATGCGCCTCGATATCCACCCGGTCCACGTGGCGACCTCGATCCGCAACGTCATGCAACTGGCCGAACCGCTGCTGCGCGGCGAGCCGGTGACGCTCGACGTCGATATCCCCGAAACCATTCCCTATGTGATGGCCGACCCGGTGCGCTTCGAGCAGGTGCTCTACAACCTCCTGGGCAATGCCATCAAATACACCGACCAGGGCGCGATCTCGATCACCGCATGGCGGGCCGGCGACACCGTCGCCGTGGCCGTCACCGATACCGGCGTCGGCATTGCGCCCGACAGTCTCGAGCGCATCTTCCAGCCGCTCGAACGCGGCGAAAGCCCCGAAATGATCGCCAAGCCCGGCGGTGCCGGACTGGGCCTGACCATCGCGCGGCAACTGGCCAGCGCCATGCACGGCAGGCTCGCCGCGCAATCGGATTTGGGCAAGGGATCGCGCTTCGTGCTCGAAGTCCCGGTCGCCGAAACCGAGGCGACCGAAGCGGAAATCCTGACCTATGGCGAGCGCAGCGAGGGCCTGCGCGAAACCATGGGCATGCTTTTGGCCGACAGCGCCGAAATGAACTCCGCCAATGCAAACGAGGCGCCGATGATCCTCGTTGTCGATGACGAGCCGATCAACATTCAGGTCTTGCGCAACGTGCTCGCGCCCCAGGGCTATATCGTGCGCGCCGCCGAAAATGGCATGGACGCGCTGACCGCGATTGAAAATCACAAGCCCGACCTCGTGGTGCTCGACGTGATGATGCCGCAAATGGGCGGGCTTGAAGTCGCCAAGCGCCTGCGCGACCGCTACGGGCTGCTCGACCTGCCCATCATCATGGTCACCGCCCGTTCGCGCACCCGCGACGTGATCGCCGGGTTCGAGCACGGCGCCAACGACTATGTGGTCAAGCCCTTCGTCAAGGACGAGCTTCTGGCCCGTATCGCGACGCTCCTCGAAGCCGGACGCGCCCGTGGCACGGCACGCGAAAATATCGAACTCAAATCGGAAATCGAGCGCCGCGTGCAGGTCGAAGACGCCCTGCGGCTTTCCCAGCAACGCATGGCACGGCTGCTCGATACGCTCGAAGCGGGCCTGCTCGGGGTCAGTGAGACCGGTCGCATCACCTACGCCAACCAGGCCGCAGCCGTGCTTGCCGGCCGTGTCATCGACCCGGGCAAGACGCTGCTGAGCGATCTTTTGACCCCCACAATGGTCGACGCCATGACCCGCACGATTGCCGATGAAGGCCGCGTGGCGCTCGACGATGTGCCCATGGGCAGCTCGGGCAATCCCGTCCTGCTCAACGCCTTCGAGATCGAGGCCGACGCGGGCGGCGGCTTTGCGCTGGTCATCACCCCCGACACCGCGCAGACGCGCCGGCAGACCGACCATCTGGTGCGTTCGGTGCAGGGCGTTCTCGATACCGTCGGGCCGGTGCTGATCGAACAGCAGGCCATGCCCGCCAACTCCACCGCACTCGATGCAACGCCGCTCCCCGGCAAGGAAGTCTATCGCGAAACCATTGTGGCGGTGATGACCCAATCGATTGCCCTGTGGCGCCGCGCCAAGGGCGGCTCCAAGATCGACTTCGCCGAAAAAAGCGGCATCTGGCGGGTCAATCTCGACCGCTCCTCGCTGCAGGCGAGAACGCTCGACAAATATCTGCTGATCGAAACCCTGCCCGCCAACCCCCGCTGGCGCGACGTGATCCAGACCGCCGAGTTCGTGCTGGCCGACATCGAAGCCCAGATCGACCAGAACGCTGAATTCGCCGCCCAATACGAAAATCTGCGCACCCTGGCCCAGACTCTGCGCGACCTGGTGCGCGAACACATTCTCCCCAAGCCCCGGGGAGAAACCGAACCGGCAGGCGCCCAGGACGCCTGACCGAACCGCCCCAAAACCTCCGAATTTTTGTAAAGGCTGTCACCATGCCCACGCCCTCGTTCCGCCTCGAAGCGGACTGGAACCCCGAAATCGCGACGCCAGGCCAGCTCAAGATGACGCTGATCAACACCGGGCAGGAGCCGGTGGAAGGCTTCGCCCTTGGCGTCACCTCGCTGTTCCGCATCAAGCCCGACAGCCCTATCGACGGCGCAAGGCTGCTCGAGCAATTGTCCAATTACCATCTGCTCGCTCCCGCAGAGGGCTTCGTTCTCGAACCTGGCGGACGCTGGGAGATTGCGGCAAAACAGATTTCCCACACCCTGCGGCATTACACCTATGGGCCGAAATCGGCTGCCGTGACCCTGGCCGACGGCACTATGGTGTTGCCCGAAATAGCGCCAATGACGCTGAAGGGCGAGGCGGGCACCCCCACCATAGCTCACCCGGCCCGCCAGCCCTTGCCTGAAGGCGAAACGACGATCAGCGTCATCCCCTTCCCCGCCGCCGTGGAGGTCACCGGGAATTTGGTGCCGGCCATGATCGGCTTTGGTGAAGGGCCCGAACTCGCCTATAATTCATACGAGGTCACAGCCGATCTGGCCCGCCGCCTGTTTCCCGGCGAAACCCTGTTCGGCGACGGATTGCCCATCCAATGCCTGACCGAAGCGCGGCTCACAGACGGCGCCTACGAGATCGTGTTTGGAGAAACCGTGACCCTGAGAGCCGGCGATGCCGACGGTTTCCAATACGGCTTTATCACCCTCGCGCAGATGCTGCGCGGCGCGCAAAAACATCCAGAAGATTTCATCTTCCCGACGTCGGGCACGATATCGGACGCCCCGCGATTTGGATGGCGCGGCAGCCATCTCGACGTGGCGCGTCAGGTGTACACAACCGACGAGATCATCGCTTTTCTCGACACCATGGCCTGGAACAAGCTCAACCGTTTCCACATCCACCTCAACGATGACGAGGGCTGGCGGCTCGATGTGCCCGACTATCCCGAACTTGCCGACAAGGCCGCATGGCGCGGCCCCGGCGAAATCCTCCCGCCCCTGCTCGGTTCACCCTTTGAACGGCACGGGCTGGTCTATCGCGCCGCCGACGTGACGGCGATGGTCGAACACGGGCTGAGCCTGGGGATCCAGACCATCCCCGAAATCGACATTCCCGGCCATTGCTATTGCGTGCTCAAGGCCCTGCCCCACCTCGCCGATCCCGAAGAAACCGGCATCTACCGCTCGGTGCAGTATTTCCCCAACAACGCGCTCAATCCCGCGTTGGACGAAACCTATAAATTTCTTGAAGCGGTCATCAGGACGCTGGTCGAATTGTTTCCGGCCAAATGGATCCACATCGGTGGCGACGAGGTGGCCGACGAGGCATGGGCCGGTTCGCCCCAGGCGAAATCCCTGCAGGGACCGAACGGCTGGCAGGGCACGTTCGCGCTTCAGAGCCATTTTTTGAAACAGATCCAGTCGCTGCTGAAAAAATACGGCAAGGACACCGGCGCCTGGGAAGAGGCGGCGCTGGGCGGCGGGGTCGACCAGGACCGCTCCTACCTCGTTGCCTGGAAGAAATCGGAAAGCGGACGCGATCTGGCGCTGGCCGGCTATGACGTGGTGCTGGCCCCGGCCGAACACGCCTATTTCGACATGGCCCAATCGACCGAGTGGTGGGAGCCGGGCGCCAGTTGGGCGGGCACGGTGTCGGTCGAGACCTGTTACGCCTTCGATCCGGCTCACGATTGGCCTGCCGAGGTGCAGGACAAGCTGATCGGCGTCCAGTCATGCCTGTGGAGCGAAAACCTCGCCAATCGGGCCCTGTTCGATCATCTGACATACCCGCGCCTGTCGGCCATCGCCGAAACCGCCTGGAGCCCGCGCGAGACCAAGGATTTCACCCGCTTCATGGCCATCCAGACCCTGATGCCCAGAGCACGGCTTGGCTGACGACATCCCGGCTGCGGCCCTGCTTGTGCCGCAGCCGGGATCATTTGCGCGATAAGGGTGATATTGCGCGGTCTAATGGATCGAGATCAGCCGAGAAAAGTTCAGGCGACGCTGTGCTGGGCGGCCTTGAGCGTATTGGCCATCAGCATGGCAATCGTCATCGGCCCCACCCCGCCCGGCACCGGGGTGATCGCCCCGGCGCGTTCTGACGCGGCAGCGAAATCGACATCGCCGACCAGCCGGGTCTTGCCCTCGCCCTTTTCGGGCGCGGCGATGCGGTTGATGCCCACATCGATCACCGTGGCGCCGGGCTTGATCCAGTCACCCTTGATGAACTCCGGGCGCCCGATGGCGGCAACCACGATATCGGCGCTGGCGCAAAGGGCGGGCAGGTCGCGCGTGCGCGAATGGGCGATGGTGACCGTGGCGTTGGCGTGCTGAAGCAGCGCGGCGACCGGACGCCCGACAAGGTTGGATCGACCGACAACGACGGCCGTCAGCCCCGAAATCCCTTCCGTATGGACGGTTTCGAGCAGTTCCATGCAGCCCTTGGGCGTGCAGGGCACCAAAGTCTTGTCGACCTGGCCCGAGGCCAGCCGGCCGATGGAGATATCATGCAGTCCATCCACATCCTTGGCCGGATCGAGCGCGCCGATGGTGGTGCGTTCGTCAAGATGACCCGGCAGCGGCAATTGCACGAGAATGCCGTGGATGGCCGGATCGGCATTGAGCGTGCCGATCACGGCCAAAAGCTCGTCCTGGGTGGTGTCGGCGGCAAGGGTGTGCTGGACCGAATGGAACCCGCATTCCCTGGCCATCCGGCCTTTTGAGGCGACATAGACCTGGCTCGCTGCATCCTCGCCGACCAGAACGACCGCCAGACCGGGCGGCACCCCGTTGGCGGCGCTAAACGCTTCAGCGCCCGCCTTGACCTTTTCGATTGCCGAAGCGGCAACGGCCTTGCCATCGATGATCGTTGCGGTCATGGCGACCTCCTTTAAGCGAAAACGACTGTCTTGTGCCCGTTGAGCATGACGCGGTTTTCCAGATGGCTCTTGACCGCCCGACCCAGAACCCGGCTCTCGATATCGCGGCCCACCGCGATCAGATCGTCGGGGCTCATGGCATGGGTCACCCGCGCGGTTTCCTGCTCGATGATGGGGCCTTCATCGAGATCTGGGGTGACGTAATGGGCCGTCGCGCCGATGATTTTGACGCCGCGCTCATGGGCCTGATGATAGGGCTTTGCGCCCTTGAACGAGGGCAGAAACGAATGATGGATATTGATGATCTTGCCGAACAGGCGCGTTGAAAGCTGGTCGGAGAGGATCTGCATGTAGCGCGCCAGAACAACGAGATCGGCATCGGCCGCCTTGATGATCTTGAGCACCTCGGCTTCCTGTTCGGCCTTTTCTCCCTTGACCACAGGCAGATGATAGAACGGAACACCTTCCGCCTCGGCGATCGGGCGCGCCGCCTCATGATTGGACACGATCGCGGCAACCTCGGCCCGCAGCGCACCGACCTTGATCTGGTAGAGCAGATGGAGCAGCGCGTGGTCGAATTTGGAGACCAGAATGACGATGCGCGGCACCCGCGCCGCATCGACGACAGCGGCCTTCATCTCGAACCGCTCGATCACCGGCTTGAGCGCGCGCTCGACTGCGTCCTTGTCCACGCCATCGGGCGCCGTGAACCCGATGCGCATGAAGAACTTGTCGGTGTCCTTGTCCCAGAACTGATTGGATTCGGCGATATTGGCACCCAATCCGAACAATTCGCTCGTCACACCGGCAACGATCCCGGGCTTGTCGGCACAGGACAAAGTGAGGATGAAATCGTGCATGCGCGGATCGGCCCCCGAAGGCTAGGATTTAGCGGGGTTCATAAGGGGTTGGAGGCCTGATGTCGAGACGGCAGGTTACCCCGCCGCCTTCTCGCTTGACGGAATGTAATTGAGCACCGGCCCCAGCCAGCGCTCGATTTCCTCGATGGCCATGCCCTTGCGGCGGGCATAGTCCTCGACCTGATCGCGTTCGACCTTGGCAACGCCGAAATAATAGCTTTGCGGATGGGCGAAATACAGCCCCGACACCGACGAGCCCGGCCACATGGCATAGCTTTCGGTGAGTTTGACCCCGATTTCGGCTTCCACGTCGAGCAACTCGAACAGCGTTGTCTTTTCGGTGTGGTCGGGCTGGGCCGGATAACCCGGCGCCGGGCGGATGCCCTGATAGGGCTCGCCGATCAATTCTTCTGGCGCATAGCTTTCCTCGGCATAGCCCCACAGCTCGGTCCGCACCATTTCGTGCAACCGCTCGGCAAAGGCTTCGGCGAACCGGTCGGCCAGCGCCTTGACGAGAATCGAGGAGTAATTGTCGTTCTCCTCGTCGAACTTGTCGGCGATGGCGATTTCCTCGAACCCGGCGGTAACGCAGAACCCGCCTATATAGTCGGGGGTGCCCGCCTCGGCCATGAAATCGGCCAGCGCCAGATTGGCCTTGTCGCCCGATTTGCCAAGCTGCTGGCGCAGGGTGAAAAATTTCGCCAATTCGTCGGACCGGCTTTCATCGGTGAAAAGCTGCACATCGTCCCCGGACCGGTTGGCCGGCCAGAACCCGACAACGGCCTTGGGCGTGAACCAGTTTTCATCGATGATGCGCTTGAGCATGATTTTCGCGTCGGCGAAAAGCTGTTGGGCCGCTTCGCCCTGGCGCGGGTCGTCGAGGATTTTGGGGTAAACGCCCTTGAACTCCCAGGCCTGAAAGAACGGCGTCCAGTCAATATATTTGGCCAGATCGGCCAGATCCCAATCCTGGAAGGTCTTTGTGCCCAGAAACGAGGGCGCCTTTGGCGTGTAGTTCGACCAGTCGGGCTTGAACCCGTTGTCGCGCGCCGCGGCAAGCGAGATGCGCTTTTTGTCGGCCTCGCCCTTGCGGTGCTTTTCAGCGACCGTTTCGTATTCCTGGCGGATCGTCTTGACGTAATCGTTGGCCGCCTCTTTCGAGAGCAGCTTGGAGACCACGTTCACCGCCAGCGAAGCGTCCTTCACATAGATGGTCGAGCCGCGATTGTAGCGCGGGTTGATCTTGACCGCCGTATGCACGCGCGACGTCGTCGCTCCGCCGATCATCAGCGGGATGTCAAAGCCCTCGCGCTCCATCTCGGCCGCCACATGCACCATCTCGTCGAGCGAGGGGGTGATCAGCCCCGAAAGCCCGATCACGTCCACGTTCTGCTCGCGGGCGGTATCGAGAATCTTCTGGGTCGGTACCATGACGCCCAGGTCGATGATCTCGTAATTGTTGCAGGCCAGAACCACGCCCACGATGTTCTTGCCGATATCGTGGACATCGCCCTTGACCGTCGCCATCAGGATCTTGCCCGCGCTCTGGCGCTGGCCATCGGCCTCCGCTTCCATGAACGGCAACAGATACGCCACCGCCTGCTTCATGACGCGCGCCGATTTGACCACCTGCGGCAGGAACATCTTGCCCGCGCCGAACAGCTCGCCAACGATGTTCATGCCGTCCATCAGCGGGCCTTCGATCACATGCAGCGGACGCACGGCACCCTGGCGCGCTTCTTCGGTATCGGCCTCGATATATTCGGTGATGCCGTTGACCAGGGCGTGCGAAATCCGCTCCCCGACCGGCTTTTCGCGCCAGCTTAGATCCTTGGCCCTGGCTTCCTTGCCACCCTGCCCCTTATAGCGTTCGGCAAGATCGAGCATGCGCTCGGTGGAATCGGACCGCCGGTTGAGCACCACGTCCTCGCACGCTTCACGCAATTCGGGATCGATCGATTCATAAACCGCGAGCTGGCCGGCGTTGACGATGCCCATATCCATGCCGACCTTGATGGCGTGGTAAAGGAACACCGCGTGCATGGCCTCGCGCACCGGCTCGTTGCCACGGAACGAGAACGAAAGGTTCGAAACGCCGCCCGAAATATGCACATGGGGCAGGGTTTCGGTGATTTCCTTTGTCGCTTCGATAAAATCGACGCCGTAATTGTCGTGCTCCTCGATGCCGGTCGCCACAGCGAAGATATTGGGATCGAAGATGATGTCCTCGGGCGGGAACCCGACCTCGTCGACAAGGATGCGATAGGCGCGCGTACAGATTTCAACCTTGCGCTCTTTGGTATCGGCCTGCCCGTCCTCGTCGAACGCCATGACCACGACCGCGGCGCCGTAAAGCCGGCAGAGCCGGGCCTGTTCGCGGAACTTGTCTTCGCCTTCCTTCATGGAAATGGAATTGACGATCGCCTTGCCCTGAACGCATTTCAGGCCTGCCTCGATCACCTCCCATTTCGAGGAATCGATCATCACCGGCACGCGTGCGATATCGGGCTCGGAGGCGACAAGGTTGAGGTATTCGACCATCACCTGCTGGCTGTCGATCAAGCCTTCGTCCATGTTGATGTCGATGATCTGCGCGCCGTTTTCCACCTGGTCGCGCGCCACATCGAGCGCGGTGGCGTAATCGCCCGCGGTGATGAGTTTTTTGAACCGCGCCGAGCCGGTGACATTGGTGCGCTCGCCCACATTGACGAACGGAATATCGTCGGTGAGCGTGAAGGGTTCGAGCCCTGACAGGCGCAAACGCGGCTCGATCTCGGGGACTTGGCGGGGCGGATATTTGGAAACCGCCTGGGCAATCGCCGCGATATGTTCGGGCGTCGACCCGCAACATCCGCCCACGATGTTCAAGAACCCGTCGCGCGCAAATCCTTCGATCTGGCTGGCCATGAACTCGGGACTTTCGTCATATTCGCCGAACTCGTTGGGCAGGCCAGCATTGGGATAGGCGCAGACCAGCGTGTCCGCGATATCGGAAATCTCGCCGAGATGGGCGCGCATGGCGTTGGCACCCAGCGCGCAGTTGAGCCCCATGGTGAACGGCTTGGCGTGGCGCAGCGAATACCAGAACGCGGTCGGGGTCTGCCCCGACAGCGTGCGGCCCGAGAGATCGGTGATCGTGCCCGAAATCATCACCGGCAGGCGGATGCCCTTTTTGGCAAAGGTTTCTTCGGCGGCAAACACCGCTGCCTTGGCGTTGAGCGTATCAAAGATCGTCTCGATCAGGATCAGATCCGAGCCGCCATCGATCAGCCCCTCGATCTGTTCGCCATAGGCGATGCGCAACTGATCGAAACTGGTGGCACGATAGCCCGGATTGTTGACATCGGGGGAAATCGAGGCTGTACGGTTGGTCGGGCCGACGGCGCCGGCGACGAACCGGCGCTTGCCGTCCTCGGCCTCGGCACGGATCGCGGCGCGCTTGGCGGCCTGCGCCCCGGCGACGTTGAGCTCATAGGCCAGCGCCTCCATGCCGTAGTCGGCCTGGGCGATGGTCGTGCCCGAAAACGTGTTCGTTTCCAGAAGATCCGCCCCCGCCATGGCATAGGCGAAGTGGATATCCTCGATGATTTTCGGTTCGGTGATGACCAGAAGATCGTTATTGCCCTGCAGGGGTTTGGGCCAGTCGGCGAACCGCTCGCCCCGGAAATTTTCTTCCGAGAGCTTTTCGAGCTGAATCATGGTGCCCATGGCACCGTCGAGAATGAGAATACGCTCACGCGCCGCCGCCGTCAGCGCCGCAAGGATCTCCTCGCCCTCTTTGGCTGTACGGACCGGGGCCGATCCCGGCTGCAGCGCCTCAACGGCAATCGCTACGCCCTCGCCCATGCCGCCCATGCGCCCGTCAGCGGGAGCGTGGGTGTGGCCATGGGTACATCCGGGAGCGTTGCACATAATGAAATTCCGTTCCTGCGGGCTGATCCCGCGAAGTGATACAAAGACATAAAGATATCTTTATGTCAATTAAGGAGCCCTTCGAGAAGCCCCGCAAACCGGGCCACCCGTTTGTCCGTGGCATCGGCAAAACCGACAACGAGGCCCTTGCGTTTCTGCCCGGCGCAATAACTCGAAAGCGCTGGCGTTTCAAAGCCTTGATCGGCCAGAAGGGCCGCAACTCTGGTGTCGTCGACGTGGTCCGCAAACCCCATCACCGTCTGCAGCCCACCCATGGGCATGCCAATCGCGATGGCGCGGCCCAGCCTTGCACGCAAGGTCTCGACCAGCAACCGTCCACGGTCCTCATATAGACGGGCAATCCGTTTCAAATGGGTGACCAGCGCCCCGGTTTCAATCAGGTCCGCGTAAGCGGCCTGCGCGTGGATATTGACGCGCAGGCCCATATTGCGCTGCGCTTGTCTCAGTGGCCCGGCCAATGTGTCGGGCACCACCATATAGGCCAGCCGCAACCCCGGCAGCAGGCTCTTGGCGGTCGTGCCCAAATAGATCACCTCCCCACCCCGGCTGATCCCCTGCAGGGCGGCAATGGCCCGCCCCTGCCACAAAAACTCACTGTCATAGTCGTCCTCAAGCACCACGGCCCCCTCGCGACGGGCCGCTTCGAGCAGGCCCATGCGCCGCTGCAGATTCATCCGCGCGCCGGTGGGGTAATGGTGCGAGGGCGTGACATAGACCAGCCGTGCCCCGCTGCCGGCCAGCGCCGCCGGATCGGCGCCCTGTTCGTCCACTTCCAGTGTGCGCGTCACCAGCCCCGCCCCGGCAAATGCCGTCCGCGCGCCGAAATAGCCCGGCGATTCCACAAAGCCGACCTCCCCCGGATCGGCCAGGCACTGGGCCACGAGCGACAACCCCGCCTGGATCGAGGGCACAACGATGATCTGGGCGGGCGAGGCGTTGACCCCGCGCTGGCGGGCCAGATGATCGGTCAGCGCCGATTTGAGCCGAGGCAGCCCATCGACATCGCCATAGATCGCCGCGTGCCCAAAGGATTGCCGCGCCACCCGCCGCAGGGTTCGTGCCCACAGATCGGCGGGAAACAGCGCTTCGTCGGGCGCCCCGGGTTCGAGCTGGCCTGCATGGCGCCCGCCCTCCCAGTTGCGCAGATCGCGCGCCAGCGCCTGACCGCGTTGCGACAGGCCGATATCCGGCCCATCCCCAACGAGCTCCGCGCCCTCTAGTTCGGCCCGCGCCACCACCTGCGGCGCGGCACCGGCCCGCACCGCGATCACCCCGTCGGCCCGCAACAAATCATAGGCCGCATTGACCGAATTGCGCGAAATTCCCAGCCCCGCCGCCAATTGCCGCGAGCTGGGCAGCACGAACCCGGCCCTAAGCCGCCCAGAGCGCGCCGCCTCGCCAACGGCGCGATAGATCTGCTCGGGCAACGGCGCGCCCGAGCGCTCCAGAACGATCAGACCTTCAAGCATCTGGAACCTTCAAATCAGAGCAAAGTGGACCTTACACAGAACCAGTTTATCACAGATAACTGGTCTCACGGCAAAGCCAAAACTTTAAATACACAAGGCACCAATATGAACGAGCACACCCTGCCGCCCTATGCCCGCGCCCGCCAGCCGCGCCGTGCCCGCTATGACGAGGAGACCATCAACGACATTCTCGATGGTGGGCTCGTCGGCCATGTGGGCTTCATCGCCGATGGCCGTCCCATGGTGGTGCCCATGGCCTATGCCCGCTGGGGCCAGACGATCTATCTGCACGGCGCCTCCAAGGCCCGCATCGTCGCCCTGCACAAGGATGGCGATCCGATCTCGATGACCGTTACCCTGCTCGAGGGCATCGTCGCGGCGCGCTCGGGCTTTCACCATTCAATGAATTATCGTGCCGCAACCATCCACGGCACAACGCGGCTGGTCACCGACCCCGGTGAAGCCGAAGAGGCGCTCAAGCTGATCACCGAGCACCTTCTGCCCTTGCGCTGGAACGAGGTGCGCCCCATGCACGACAAGGAGCGCAAGGCGACCGGCGTCATAGCGCTCGAGATCGAGGCGGCTTCGGCCAAAATCCGCCAGGCCCCGCCCGCCGACGATCCCGAGGATCATGACCTGCCGATCTGGGCCGGAGTGATCCCCATCATCACCGCCCTGGGTGCCCCAATCGGCGACGGTAAAACCCCCGGCGAGGTTCCGCCGCCGCCATCGACACACCTCGCGCGCAAGAAATTTGCCTAACGATTATGCAAATTGAAAACTTGCCTATTCACTTGGCAGAAATTTCTATCCATAGTCCCACAGCTTTCAACCGTTGGGACCGGACCGGTGCAACAAAGCCTGCCGCGCAAGGGCGACACAGTCGATGACATTGTCGGGCAACTGGCCGATGCCATTGTGGCCGGCCAGTTCCGTCCGGGCGAAAAGCTTGACGAATTGACGCTGGCCAACCGCTTTTTTGTTTCGCGCACACCGATCCGCGAGGCGCTGAGCCAGCTCGCCGCCATGGGGCTGGTCTCCCGCCGGCCCAATCGGGGCGCGGTTGTGGCCGAATTGAGCGAGGAACATCTGGCCAATCTCATCGAGGTGATGGCCGAGCTCGAGGCGGTCTGCGCGCGCCTGGCCGCCGAGCGCATGTCCGGCCCCGAACGGCGCAGTCTCGAAGCCGATCACCTCGCCGCCGCCGAAATGGTGCGCCTTGGCCGTACCGACGCTTATGCCGCGTACGACACCTTGTTCCACGCCCGCGTGCAATCGGCCGCCCGCAACCCGCAATTGAGCGAAATGGCCGCCCTCTCGCGCTCGCGCCTCACCCCGTTCCGCACCGATCTCTTCGCCTATCCGGCCCGGCTGGCCCGTTCTTATGAGGAGCACGAAATGATCGTCACCGCCCTGCTGCAGGCCGATGGCGCAAGAGCTGAAACCTTGATGCGCCAGCACATTCTAGGCTCAAAGGCACAGATGACGCCGGTTCCGGTGGCGCGATAGACCGGCGGCGCGGGCCCGGAAAACCGGATCGTCGCCACGCCCATACAATTGAATCGATTGCCACAATCCCGATTTAAGTCCTCCCCACTATAAGAAGGATTTTTACTTAGCTTTATTATAGTATGATTTTATGCAAAACGGTTCCAATTCCGACCCCCGGCTCGACGAAGGGCTCGACCCTGAACTCATCGCCTTTGTCGACGACATCCTCGCCGCCTATGGCAGCTTTCCACCCTTCCAAACCCTCGATATAACCGCCCAGCGCAAGGTGGCAGAAGCGGTGCGCGCACCCTGGGCTAAAGGCGGCCCGACGCTTTGCCGATCGGCCAACCGGGTCATCGGCCAGTTGCGCGCCCGCATCCACATACCCCGACCCGGCCCGCTGCCAGCACTGATCTATCTGCATGGCGGCGGCTGGACATTTTTCAGCCTCGATACCCATGACCGGCTGATGCGCGAATATGCATCGCGCGCCGGCATCACGGTGATCGGTGTGGAATACCCGCTGGCCCCGGAAACCAAATTTCCCAACCAGCTCACCCTTCTGGCCGATCTGGTGCGCCTGCTGGCCAATCGTGGCGAAGAATGGGGGATCGACGCCACACGGCTGGCCATTGGCGGGGACTCGGCGGGCGCCAATCTTGCCCTCGCGACAGCGCTCACCCTGCGCGAAAGCGACTATGGCGACGCGCTCGCCGGCCTGCTCCTCAATTACGGTGCCTTCGATGCCCGCATGGACAGCGCGAGTTATCGGCTTTTCGCCGATGGCCGCTATCTCCTCGCCGCCTCGGAAATGGAAGCGCTGTGGTCCAATTATGTCCGCGAGCCCGCCCAGCGCGCCGACCCCTTCGTCAGCCCCATCCTCGCAAACCTTGCGGGCCTGCCGCCCATTTTCATGACCATCACCGACCTCGATATCCTCCGCGACGAAAATCTCGCGATCAAATCGGCGTTGGAAGCGGCCAACGTGCCGGTGTCCGGCGGTCTCTACCCCGGCTCGATCCACGCGTTTCTCGAAGCATCCTCGGTCTCGTCCCTCGCCGCAGGGGCGCTCGACGATGGGGCTGGCTGGCTCAAGGAAAGGCTCGGCGTTCCCTCTTAGAGCCAAGGATTTGTTGAATCAAACCCATGGCTCCAAGTCGTTGTTTTGTCGTGTGTCCGAACCGCAAAACCGTTTCCACTTTTGCTGGACACGCTATAAGCCTTTGCTTTGTCGCGTGTCCGAACCGCAAAACCGTTTCCACTTTTGCTGGACACGCTCTGGAGTCCGCACCCCAGAGCGCCTCAGGCTTCGTACTGCGCGTCCGACACCGGCTCCATCCAGTCGACCGTCTTGCCGTCCTGCACCTCGTGGATCGCGATATGGGTCATGGCAATATCGGGCGCTGCGCCGTGCCAATGCTTTTCCCCCGGCGCAAACCAGACAACGTCACCGGGCCGGACGTCTTCGATCGGCCCATCCCAACGCTGAACCCGTCCGGCGCCGGAGGTAACGACAAGCGTCTGCCCCAGCGGATGGGTATGCCACGCCGTCCGCGCGCCCGGCTCGAACGTCACGGCCGCACCCTGAACGCGCTCGGGGTCGAACCGGTTGAACAGCGGATCGATCCGCACTGTTCCCGTAAACCAGTCCGCCGGACCTTTTCCCGATACGCTCGAACCTGCCCTGATGATCTCCACGGTCTCTCCTTGCCGGTTCTTACGCCTTGTCCCGACGATGATAGGTCAGCGCCATGCATAGACACAACCAAAGCGGCGTCTCCGCAAGGCGGGCCGACGCAGGAACGATAAGAGCCCGATTGCCCTCGAAGGTAAAGCTCTCGGGGAAATGGGTTCTGAAATTTTCAATCAGGGCAGTGCGACAATTGACAAAGATCGCGGCTCTGTCGGGCGCCAGTTTCGATACGCCCAGCCGGATCGTCGTGCCCGAACGGGTCTTTTCGGTCAGATAAGCCGGCTCGCCCCATTTGAGGGTTTCAGTGAGAGGGCCAACGCCGTCCGTTGCCGATGCGACCGCAAAGATCATCTGGCGGATGTCGAGCAATTGTTCCCCGATCCGCTCGGGATGACGCGATAGCGCCTGCGCTATCTCAAGCGGCACCGGCGGCGCGCTCACGGCACAGCCTTGAGGGGCAGATGGATGTCGGTGCGCAACTGGCTTTGTGGCACGACGCGCGGATCGTCGAGATAGACTTCAAAGATCGGCGCGTCATCGGGTTCGTGCCCCGAACCGGGCAGCCAGGTGCCCAACAGCCAGCGATAGGCCCCACGCATATCGGCATAAGGGCCGGTATAGTGCAGCCGCACATAAAGCCCGCCGCGCAAGGTGGTTGGGACCATTGGCGGATCGATGGCCACGCCCTCACCAATCGGCAGGCAGGCGCGCGAGCGAAGCTCTTTTTCAGGGCCAAGATCGGGATCGTCGAAAAACACACCGATCATTTCCGGCGCCGCGGGCAACGCCTGACGCACGGCAAGCTCGGAAAACAGCCGCCCCATGGCGTGGTCTATTTCCATGTAGCTGCCGATGTGATCGATCCCTGCACAACGCCGTTCGCCAAGCGTGACCAACTCGACGGCAAATCCGTCGGCATCGGCCGCTCCATTGGCCCGCGTGAACGCTGCGTGCGACCCCGCCTCGCGATAAGCCGCCGGGCTCATATCGAAGACGACCCTGAAGGCTCGTCCGAACGTTTCGGTCGAACCATACCCCGCCCGGCCAGCGATCGCGCCGATATCTGCCGCAGAATTGGCCAGCCGGTCGGCGGCGCGCTGGAGCCTGAGACGGCGCACGGTCGCGACAATCGTCTCCCCGCGCATCGCCGAATAGATCCGGCTCCAGTGATAGGGCGACAGACACGCAATCTCGGCCAGCCGATCAAATGAAATCTCGTCTTCGAGATGAGCAAAGATGTAATCGTCAACCCGATTCAACCGATCGAAATAACGCGCCTGTGTCTGATCCTTGGCCATTGCTTCCTCCGCAGTCAAAACCATAGCCAGACTGCCATGACACCAACAGACAAATCCTGCGCAACAGCGGCGCCCAAGCGCCCCCCTTGCGCTCGCTCCTTTATGCTTGGAAACGCCTAACTTTGATCGGCAACCTTGATCTAGTCGGGCCAGCCCACGCACAATAGAATTATCGGAGACAATGGCGCTTTAAGGCCAAGTGCGCTTGCGACTGCTCCATCGTCAAATCCGCCCACCCACACGCTTCCCAAACCCTCGGCAACGGCCTGCAGTTGAATGTTCTGAAGAGCGGCGCCGGCTTCAAGGTAAACATAGCGCGCGCCCCGAGCGCCATATGGTCTTTGTTCGGAAAAAGCCTGGATCGGGCCGAGCATGTCTGCACAAACTACAATGATACAGGCGGCGTCCGTAATCCATGCAGGGCTCCCGATGCTGGCTTCGCGCAGAGCGGAACGGGTATCCGGCAGGTCCAGTGGTGTCAGCGACAGGTCAGCCGAAGATACGTCATAAAGTCCTTGAGCCAGTCCACTCACATTATCGGCCACGATACGCATTCGAAGCGGGTGCAATGAATGGGCGGAGGGGGCGGTTCGTTTGCTCTGGTCGCCGGTGATGCCTTGTGCAGCCCAAATCAACCGTTCAAGTGCTTCCAAGGCAACCGCCTTATTTGAGAACTGGCGAACCGTTCGGCGCTGTTTCAAAGCATCAACGAGCGAAATTTCGGCCAATTGCGAACTCCTGTTTCCGTTGCCGGAGGCGTACCGCACGCGCGGCGTCCACGACAAGCCAGAATCCGGCGCCCGGCAGCGCACCCGGTCGGCGCCACGGCACTCAGCCCCTCGTCGTCCTCATGTTTGGCCCGCTTCATGCCCTTTGCGCCACCTGGCGCGCTTCTTGATGCTCCGCCTGCTCTCCCCCCGGATTCCTGTTCGATCGTCTAGGCGCCCACTATTGCAAATCATTCTCATCTGCAATTGACTCTTTGAGAATGATTGTCATATTCAATTGCATATTCCCCGTAACGTGCAATACTGGCCCCATGCTTTCCCGATCCATTCTCCTCGCCCCCCTTTCCTTGCTCCCCTTCGGCGTCTCGGCGCAGGAGCCGGTTTCCGTTGTGGCCACCGTCGGCATGATCGGCGACATTGCCCAGACGCTGGGCGGCGACTGCATTGCCGTTCAAACGATGATGGGGCCAGGCATCGATCCGCACCTTTATCAGGCCACTGCCCGCGACGTGCAGACGCTCAACCGGGCCGATCTGATCCTTTATTCCGGCTATGGGCTGGAAGGTCAGCTCGGCGATGTCTTTGCCCGCTACGCCGAACGCGTACCCACGCTGGCGGTGTCCGAAGCGGGGATCGCGCGTGAGACGCTGATCTCCACCGACAATGCCTATGGCGTCGATCCGCATTTGTGGATGGATGTCTCGCTCTGGGCCAATATCGTGCCGGTCATGGCCGCCCAGCTTTCCGAACGCGCCCCCGATTGCGCCGCCACCATCAGCGCCAATGCCGAGGGCTATGGGGCCGAACTTGCGGCGCTTGATGAATGGACGCGTCAGACCATTGCCTCGATCCCGCGGACCCAGCGCATCCTCGTCACCGCCCATGACGCCTTTGCCTATTATGGCCGCGCCTACGATATCGATGTGGCCGGCATTCAGGGGATTTCGACCCAGTCCGAAGCCGCCATCGCCGATATACGGCAAACCGCCGATTTGATCGTTGCGCGGGAAGTGCCTGCCATTTTCGTTGAATCCACGATCAACCCGCGCACCATTCAGGCCGTCGTCGAGGCGGCCAACCAGGCCGGCCAGCCGGTGGAAATCGGCGGGCAGTTGTTTTCCGACGCCATGGGCGATCCCGACACGGCCGGTGGAAACTATATCGGCATGATCCATGCCAACACTGCCACCATCGCCGAGGCGCTGGGCGGCACGCCCGCACCCCTCCCTCAAGCGCTTGCAGATTGGGCTGCCCAATGGTCGATCGAATAAACCCCGACCTCCACGAGCCCGGCCTTGCCGTGCATGTGGAGGACCTTACGGTCTCCTACCAGTCAAAGCCGGTGCTTTGGGATATCGATTTCGATATCCCGCCCGGCGTCATGGCGGCAATCGTCGGCCCCAATGGCGCGGGCAAATCCACCCTGATCAAATCGATCCTCGATCTGGTCAAACCCACCGCCGGGCATGTCACCATCCATGGCCGCCCCTATTCCGACCAGCGCCGCAAGGTCGGCTATGTCCCCCAGCGCTCCAGCGTCGACTGGGATTTTCCCACCACCGCGCTCGATGTGGTGACGATGGGGCTTTACGGCCAGCTCGGCTGGCTGCGCCGCCCCGGCCGTGCCGAACGCGACAGGGCCATGGCCGCGCTTACCCGCGTCGGCATGGACAATTTCGCCCACCGCCAGATCAGCCAGCTTTCCTGCGGCCAGCAGCAGCGGGTATTCATCGCCCGCGCGCTGGTTCAGGATGCCGACGTCTATTTCCTCGACGAGCCCATGGCCGGGGTGGACGCCACGACCGAACGGGCAATCGTCAAAATCCTTCACGCCCTGCGCGACGCGGGAAAGACGGTGATCGTCGTTCATCACGATCTCCAGACCGTGCGCGATTATTTCGACTGGATGGTGATCTTGAACGTGCGCGTCATCGCCCAGGGGCCGGTGTCCGAAGTCTATACCTCGGACAATTTGCGCAAGGCCTATGGCGGCCAGATCGCGCTGATCGACCGCGACGCCACCTTAGAGACCACCCCCTGACCATGGTCGCCCTCCTCTCCGATTACACGATCCAGAACGTTCTGATCGGCGCCGCCCTGCTCGGCATCGTTTCGGGCGTATTGGGCAGTTTCGCCGTGCTGCGGCGGCAGTCGCTGCTCGGCGACACGCTCTCGCACGCCGCCCTGCCCGGCATCTGCCTTGGATTCCTGATCGCCGGAACGCGCAGCCTGCCGGCCATCTTGATCGGCGCGCTGGTCACCGGCGCGCTGGCTGCGCTGATCGTTCTTGCGCTGAGCCGCACCACACGGCTCAAGACCGACGCGAGTCTCGGCATCGTGCTCTCGATATTCTTTGCGCTGGGCATCGTGCTTTTGACCTTCATCCAGAACGCCGGCAACGCGGCACAGGGCGGCCTTGAATCCTTCCTTTTCGGTCAGGCCGCCGCGATCCTGCGCTCCGATCTCTACGTCATGGGCGCCATCGCTATCGTCGCGCTGGCGCTGGTCGCAGTGTTCTGGAAGGAATTCAAGCTCATCACCTTCGATCCGAGCTATGGCAGAACCCTGGGCCTGCCCGTTATTGCGCTCGAGGCGGGGCTGACCACCATGATCGCGCTGGCCGTGGTCATCGGGTTGCAGATGGTCGGCGTCGTGCTGATGGCCGCAATGATCATCGCGCCCGCCGTCGCGGCGCGGCAATGGACCAACCGGCTGGGCATCATGGTCGGCCTCGCCGCCCTGTTCGGCATGATCTCGGGCGTATTCGGCGCTCTGGTCAGCGCCACAGCACGAGGGCTGGCCACCGGCCCGCTGATCGTTCTCGCGGTGTCGGCAATCGTGGTCATCTCGCTGTTTTTCGCCCCCGAACGCGGGTTGCTCTCGGCCCTGTTCCGCCAGCGCGAAAACAGCAAGAGCCTGCGCGGTCGCCGTGTGCTGGCAACGCTTTATCGTCTCGCCGCCGAACACAACGACCCAACCTATCCGGCCGAGCAGACAATGCTGGACGCTTATCACGGCACCGGCACCGCCGCCGCGCTCAAACGGCTCCAGTCGCGCGGTCTGGTCGCCGCAACCCGCCACCACCCCGAGCCCACGCCCCACTGGACATTGACCGAAGCCGGCATCGCCGAGGCCCGGTCCGATCTGGGAGGGGCCAGCCAATGAACGCCATGCTGTCCGCCTTTTTCAATTCGCCCGACGCCATGATCATGCTCACCGGCGCGCTGGTCGGCATCGCCGCATCGGTTCTGGGCACCTTCCTCATCCTGCGCGGCGCCTCGATGCTTTCGGACGCCATTTCCCATTCCATCGTTTTCGGGATCATCATTGTCTGGATGCTCACCGGACAGGCCAGTGGCCCCGTTCAGATCATCGGCGCGGCGCTGACCGGATTGCTCACCGTGGCGCTGACCGAGCTCTTGACCGCCACCCGCCGCGTCAAGGCCGATGCGGCCATCGGATTGGTCTTCCCGGCCCTGTTTTCCATCGGCGTGCTGCTGATTAACATCTACGCCCGCGACGTCCATATCGATCAACACACGGTGCTGCTCGGTGAAATCGGTTTCGTCTGGCTCGATACCTATGAGATCGGCGGCTATCTGGTGCCGCAGGCCGTCGTCTGGATGGGCGTCATGGCCTGTCTCAACCTTGCCTTCGTTGTGGGGCTGTTCAAGGAACTAAAGCTGGCAACCTTCGATGCGGCGCTGGCCAGGGCGCTGGGGTTCTCTCCAGTGCTGCTGTCCTACGCGCTTTTGGCGCTGCTCTCGGGAACCGCGGTTGCCGCGTTCGATTCCGTGGGCGCAATCCTGTTCATCGCCTTCGTCATCGTCCCGCCTTCGGCCGCCTATCTTTTGACTGACCGTCTTTCGCTGATGCTGGTTTATGGCGCCGCCGTCGCCATTGTCTCTTCGATTGCCGGCTACTGGCTGGCGGTGTGGTTCAACGTTTCGATCGGCGGCATGATGGCGATGATGACCGGCGCGTGTTTTGTCGCGGCCCTCGCCTTCGGCCCCCGTTACGGCTTGATTGCCCGGGATGCCCGCCGCCGGGCACGGGTTGCCGAAAACGCGGCCCGCACCCTGGCCGTCCATCTGTTCAACCACGAGGACGACCCTCAGGCCAAAGAGGAAAACGTCACCGCCGCCCTGCGCGAGCACCTTCACTGGAGCCGGGCGAAATCGGACGCCATCCTCGCCAAATCCCTCGCCGACGGCCTCGTCACCAGAGCCGGCGATACCCTGCTCCTCACCGACAAGGGCCGCACCGCCGCCCGCGAGGTGCTCGAACCCTGGGCGCGGGCGGGGTAACCCGGACGGCGGCGCGGTCTGCGATTACGGCCTACAGCCGCTCGATCGTTCCCGCCAATTCATCGATCAGGCGCGCGCTCTCGAGAATCTTTTTCTCATCGAACCCCGGCTTGCGCGACGCGATGATCAGGACTTCGCGCAGATTGCCCATGGCCCGCCGTAGTGGCGCGGGATCGGCGCGGTCCTTGGCTTCGGCCAGCGCTTCGAGTCGCGATCGTGCGGCGGCAAGCGGCTTTTCGTTTTCGGCAAGATGAGCCCGGCCCGCATCGGTGATCGCAAAGCTCTTGCGAGCACCATCGGTGCTGGTTTCTTCAACCAGACCCATTTCGAGCAGCAAAGACAGCGTCGGATAGATCATGCCGGGGCTCGGGGCATAGAGCCCGCCCGACAACGCTTCGATCTCACGGATCAACTCATAGCCATGCCGCGACTGTTCGGTGATCAGGTCGAGCACCACCAATTGCAGCTCGGCGGAATCAAAGACCCGACCGCGGCGCCCGCCACCCCGATGGTGGGGAAAGGGACCGCCCGGACCAAATCCGCGCCTGCCAAAATCATGCTCACGCATTCTCAAACTCCTGTTCAATTGGGAGTAAGATATATTTTGACTGCATCATAAATGCAAGGGGCGGGCCGTTATTTAATTGCGGCGCACCGCGCTTATCGGAACACCGGCTTGCGTTTCTGGAGAAACGCATTGAGGCCCTCTTCCGCATCCGGCCCGGTCTGGCTCAGCGCCGCGGCAAGGCTTTCCGCATAGAGCCCGGCTTCGGGCGGCATGGAGGAAATGCGGGAGATGGCGTGGATGATGAACTGGTTGATGGTGGGGGAATTTCCCGCAATCCGCTCGGCCAACTCGAACGCCTTGTCGAGCGCGCTGCCTTCGGAAAGGGCGTAATGGGCAAGCCCGATCCGCTCACCCTCGGCGCCCGAATAGATGCGCCCGGTCAGCATCATTTCCGTCAGGCGATCTTCCCCGATAAGCTTTGCGATCCGCACCGACCCGCCCCCGCCCACGAAAATGCCGCGCATCCCTTCGGGCATGCGGAACTGCACACTCTCTTCGGCAACCCGGACGTGACAAGCCGCAGCCATCTCCAGCCCGCCGCCCATTACTGCACCATTGAGGGCAGCAACCACCGGAACGCGGGCGTACTGGATGGCTTCCATGACCCGGTGCCAGTTGCGCGAATGGGCCATGACCTCGAGCGGTTCGCGGCGCACCTGTTCGGAAAGGTCCAGACCTGAGGAAAAATGACCGCCTGCACCGCTGATCACGATGGCGCGCGCAGTGTCGGGAACATCGGCAAAGAACCCATCGAGCGCGGCGATCGTCGCGTCATTGAGCGCATTGCGCTTTTCAGGGCGATTGAGCGTCAGGTGGACAATCGCGCCCTTGCGGTCAATCGAGAGCACATCCGTGTCCTGGGCCATAATCTTTCCCTTCTGGTCAATTGGTTAGCCGAGTGCCGCGCGCACGTCGTCGGGGATCGGCAAAGAAATGATTTTTTCGCTGTCTTGCGGATCGCGCCCCACCCAGACGCGCTTCTCATGCGCTTCGATGGCGATTTCGCCTTCATTGAAAAGCGAGTGGCGGACACCGAAGCTGGAGCGTCCGAGATCGGTTATTTCCGAGCGGATTTCGACGACATCTCCGAACCGTGAGGGCCGCGAGAACTTGGCGCCCGTATCGACCATCGGGATGCCGACAATGCCGTGATGGGCGATCCAGTGGCGCTTGTGCATCTTGAAGGCGGCGGACAAAAGCGCCGCCGTGGCGTTGTCGAAAAAGCGGAAATAATTGGGGTAATAGACGATGCCCGCCGGGTCGCAATCGCCGAACTGGATTTCAACCTCACTCGTGTTGGAAAACATCGCCCCCTCCTATTTCGGCGCCATGCGCAGCGCGCCGTCGAGCCGCACGACTTCGCCGTTGAGATAGTCGTTGCCGATCATGGACAGAACCAGATCGGCAAATTCCTCGGGCTTGCCCAACCGCGCCGGATTGGGGATGGAGTGCCCCAAAGCATCAAGCGCCTCGGCGGGCAATTCTTCGAGCAGGGGCGTTAAAAACAACCCCGGCGCGATGGCCAGAACCCGCACGCCGAACCGTGCAAACTCGCGCGCTGCCGGCAGGGTCAGGGACACGATTCCGCCTTTCGACGCCGCATAGGCCGCCTGCCCGATCTGCCCTTCAAAGGCCGCGACCGAGGCGGTCGAGATCACGACGCCGCGCTGGCCATTGGCGTCAGGCTCGAGCTGCTGCATGGCATCGACGGCCAGCCGCATCATGTTGAAACTGCCGACAAGATTGACCTTGATGACCCGCTCGAACGCATCTAGCGGCATGGGCCCCTCGCGTCCCACGATACGCGCTGCCGTGCCGATGCCGGCGCAATTGACGAGGATCGACGGCGTGCCGAGCGCGGCGATCGCATCGGCAATCGCAGCTCCCGCGCTTGTCGCATCCGAAACGTCGCAAGGGAAGAACCGCCCATCGATATGGGTGGCGACGGTGGCGCCTTTTTCCGCATCGCGGTCGAATACGGCCACCTTGGCGCCGGCGGCCGCGAGCGCTTTCGCCGTGGCTGCCCCAAGCCCCGACGCAGCCCCGGTCACGATTGCTGTTTTTCCGGCAATGTCCATCAGACAGCCCTCGGATTTTCAATCAGAAGCGCAATCCCCTGCCCGCCACCAATGCAGGCCGATGCGATCCCGTAGCGCTCCCCCGAGCGTTCGAGTTCGTGGGCCAGTGTCAGGGCCAGGCGAATGCCCGTGGCACCAAGGGGGTGTCCGATGGCGATGGCTCCGCCATTGACGTTGAGCTTGTCTTCATCGAGGCCCAACTCATCGACACAGGCCAGGATCTGGGCGCCGAACGCCTCGTTGATCTCGATGCGCCCGATTTGGTCGAGCGTCAGCCCGCTCGCTTCCAGCACGGCGCGAATGGCAGGCGCAGGGCCGATCCCCATGATCTGCGGCGGAACCCCCACCGCAGCAGAGGCAATGATGCGGGCCTTGGGCGTCAGCCCGTGGGATTTGGCATAGTCCGAAGACGCAACGAGCACGGCCCCGGCGCCATCGACGATGGCCGAGGAGTTGCCGCCGGTCTGAACACCACCGAAGGCCGGTCGCAGTTTGGAAAGAACCTCATAGGGCGAGGAGCGGATGTGGCTGTCGGTATCGATCTGCTCGACGCCACGCGGCAAGCGGATGGAGCGTTTGTCGATACCTTCGATTTCGAAGGTCTCGCTGACGACGGGCACGATCTCCTCGGCCAGCACACCGCCATCACGCGCCGCAGTGGCCCGCTCGAAACTGCGGACGGCGAAGCGGTCGACGCGCTCGCGCTCGATGCCGTATTGTTTGGCGAGATTTTCGGCGGTGTCGCCCATGGTGACGCAACCGGCGGGATCATAAAGGGCTTCCCAGAGGAAATCCTTGAACTCGACCTTGCCCATGGCAAAGCCGTTGCGGTGCGTATAGGCGGCGATGGGATTGCGGCTCATCGATTCCGTGCCCGCCGCCAGCGCGAGGTTCACGCGACCCAGAGATACAGAATCGGCGGCCTGGGCGATCACTTCGAGCCCGGTGCCACAGATGCGTTGTACCAGATGGGCCGGTGCCTCGGTCGGCGCGCCGGCGTAAAGCCCGATATGACGCGGCGTCATGAACGCATCGAACGAGGCCTGGGCCATCGAGCCGGCAATCGTGGTTTCGATATCGGCAGCATCAACGCCGGTTTTCGCGATCGCCGCGCGGGCGGCCTTGATGCCCAGATCGATGGGCGAAATCTCTGACAGCGCGCCGCGATAATCGATGAATGGCGTGCGCGCGCCCCCAAGCAACCAGGCATCCTCGAAGGTAAAACGCAATCCCTTGGTCATTGATTATCCCTTTCTCGGCAGATCAAGAACGTCCGCGGGCACCGGTTCGCAATAAAGGGCTTCGACAAGGTCCCTGCGTGCCGCCAGAACGGCGCGCTGGTTGATCGAGCCCTTGTCGGTCACCTCACCCTTGTCGATATCGGGCAGCCCAACCATCACATGCGCCCGGGCAACATGAGTGGAACTGCCCGTGGCGCGCCGCGCCAGCGCCGCAAGCTCGACGGAGAACTTGTCCCTGATGGCGCTGTGTTGTGCAATCTGGGCGGGGTCGGTTCCTGCCGGCAATCCGGCATGGCGGGCGCAGGCCTCGAAATCGGGGAAAATCAACGCGCCCAGATGGTTGCGGTCGGCGCCGGTCAGAACCACATCGCGGATCAGGGGTGCGCAGGCACCGATCACGGCCTTGCGCACGCTGGCAAAATTGACCCAGGTGCCGGTCGAAAGCTTGAAGTCCTCGCTGACGCGACCGTCAAAGACAAAGCCCTTTGAAATATCGTTTTCGTCGGCCGGCTTTACGGCATCGCCGATCTTGTAAAATCCGTCCTCGTCGAACGCCTCGCGGGTCTTTTCAGCGTCGCGCCAATAGCCGGGCGTGACATTGGGCCCCTTGAGGCGCAATTCCATCTTGTCGCCATTGGGCACCAGCTTGATTTCCATGCCCGCCGCCGGAAGCCCGATATGCCCCGCCTCCTGCACCGGCCAGGTGGTGGTGAAGGCAAAGGGCGCGGTTTCGGTCGAGCCGTAGCCGGTGATGATCATCACCCGCTGGCCCAACTCGGCCCGTGCCGCCCGATCCATGCCGTCAAAGACATGCTGGGACAGGCTGGCGCCGGCATATTGCATCAATTTCATGCGCGAAAAGAATTTGCGCCGAACCTCATGGTCGTCCTCGAACGCTGCGACCAGAAACTCGTAGCCTTTGGGCACCGTGAGATAAACGGTCGGTTGCACCTCGTGGAGGTTGCGCAGGGTATTGCCGATTTTGGCCGGGGTGGGCTGGCCGTCGTCGATATAGAGGCTGCCGCCATTATAGAACGCGATGCCGGTATTGTGGCTCGAGCCCGCGACGTGGTTCCAGGGCATCCAGTCCAGAAGCACCGGCGGCTCGTCCTTGAGAAACGCCAGGGCGGTGCGGATCATTTCCTGATTGCAGGCCATCATGCGGTTGGTGGTGATCACGCCCTTGGGCATGCCCGTCGAGCCCGACGTAAAGAGCAGCTTGGCGATGGTATCGGGCGTAATGGCGTCGTGTGCCTGCGCCACGTCTGCGGTGACGGGCGTTGCCACAAGCTCATCGAACAGGCGCGCGGGGTGGCCCGATGGCGGGTTGGATTTGACCACCAGCGGAACGGTATCGCCAAACACCGCATCGATGGCCGGTCCGAATTTTTCGCCATCCGAGGCATAGACAAGTCCGGGCGTGAGCAGCGCGGCGATATGCTTGAGCTTGCCGAAATCGGTGGAGATCAGCGAATAGGCCGGAGAAATCGGCGCGTAGGGAATGCCAACCCAGATCGCCGCCAGCCCGAGCAGCAGGTGTTCGATTTCATTGCCCGAAAGGATGATCAGTGGCCGGTCCTGCGACAGCCCGGCATCGAGAAGCGCCTGGCCGAGCGGCGCGATGGCCGCCACGACCTGTCCATAGGTCAGCTTGCGCCAATCGCCGGTCTCGCTGTTGCGATCCGCGACCATGAGCGCATCGGGCATTTTCTCCGCCCATTGGGCGATAGCATCGACGATGGAGCGCGGATAGGCCGCCAATTGCTCGCTTGAACGCACATGAACAACGCCATCCGACGCCGTCTCGGCATGCGCCGCCATGTGGCCCATTCTGACCTCGCGAATGGGCGTCGATAGATCTGACATAGCCAACCTCCCAGTTGAATTATGTTATGAAACATAACTAGGCGTCGTCAAGCCGGCAATTGCGCGATTGTGGCCGAGCGGCTATGGGAGGGTCGAGGAGTTGCCCCTGATACCGGACGGCTGAAGCCGATTTTTCATGTGGGGCCTTGAACAGTTTACCCATGAACACCCAATCGATCCGTCCTCATCCCGACATATCGCTGCACCAGCTCAGGATATTCACCGCCGTTGCGCAAGCGACAACGCTGACCGAAGCCGCCAAGCAATTGGGAATTGCCCAGCCCTCCCTGTCCCAGCAGCTCTCCCGGCTCGAAACGCTTGTCGGCGCGCGCCTGTTCAATCGCCGGCCTGGAGAAATGGAACTGACCGAGGCCGGCCACTACCTCCTGCCCAAGGCCGAACACGTCCTGCGCGGCATGCGCGATCTCGAAGACGGACTGATGGAATATACGTCCGGGCGCCGCATGACGATAAGGCTGGCCGGGATCACCTCGGTGTTGCGCGTTCTCCTGCCGCCCGCGCTGCGGCGGCTGCAGGAGATTTTTCCCGATATCGATTTCGATATCCAGGACATGGCGCCGTCCGACATTCTCGAATTGCTCTATGATCGCCGCATTGCGGTGGGGCTTCTGGCGGACAATTCACTGTCGGCCTCGGGCGGTGGTTTTGCCCAGATCCCCCTGCTCACCGATTCTCATGTGCTTGCCGTTCCCGGCCATCTCGATCTCTCCAGGGTAGAACGGCCCGAGCGCGATCTGCCTGCTGACCAGCTGGCCATTCTCAACCAGTCGATCCAGTTCGCGTTCGGTTCCCAGCACACCAAACGTGTCCAGAACTGGTATGAGCGGTTGTTCCCCGGCCACACCATCGTCGCCCAGTGCCGCAGCTTCGAGGTGGCGGCCGAACTGGTCAGGGCCGGCGCCGGCGTGTGCCTTGTTCCCGCACTCTCATTGCTGCATGGCGCCGAAACGCTCAAAGGCATTCGGCTCTATGCCGTCAACGCCGCGACACGGCGCATCATGGCGCTTATCCCCACGCAATATCAGCATATCGAGCCCTATCGAACCTTCCTCGATACGCTTAAAGATGCCGCGCACACCATCGTCCTGCCGCAGATCTCGCCCATTCCGCCCTTCCTCGATAACGGCCCGCAGGCGCAATTCTAGCCATAGGCGCATGGCTATGGGCTCCATAGATTGCGCGCAGCCCGCTCTCTTCGCAGCATGAACGATACGGCAATCATGCCGTGTTCAAATGAGGAGAAACACTATGGCCTGGAACAAGCCCAAGCTCACTGAAATTCCTGTCAGCATGGAAATCAACATGTACGCCTGCGCAAAGCGCAAGTAGTCGATTTTGCCTGCCGCGGTTTCCCGCTATGACTAAAATCCTCATACTCGGTGCCGCGGCAGGCGGCGGCGTGCCGCAATGGAATTGCGGCTGCGACAACTGCCGTGATGCGCGCTCGGGCAAGCTCGATATCGGCGGCAACCAGGCTTCGATCGCCATCAGTTCCGACGGCGAGCACTGGTTTTTGATCAACGCCTCGCCCGATTTGCGCCAGCAGATTGCCAATACCCCTGCGCTGTGGCCCAAGCCGGGCCTGAAGCGCCATTCGCCCATAACGGGCGTGATCCTCACCAATGGCGAAATCGACGCAATCACCGGGCTCTTGACGCTGCGCGAAGGCTCGCCCTTTACGCTCTACGCCCATGATCGCGTGCTTTCGATCCTCAGGGCCAATTCGATCTTCAATGCGCTCAAGCCCGAAAACGTGACCCGTCAGCCCATTGCGTCCGGCCAAAGGTTCGTGCCGGCGCTGCCCGACGGATCGCCCTCGGGGCTGGAGATTTTTGCCTTTGCGGCGCCGGGCAAAACCGCACTGTTTCTCGAAGGCCATGATGAAAATGCCGAAGGCGACACGCTCGGCCTCGTGATCACCGACCGTTCGAGTGGCGCGCGCATGGTGTTTGTGGCGGCCTGCGCCGCGATCACCGATGAGCTGTTGAGCCTGATCGAGGGGGCCGACGCCGTGTTTTTCGATGGCACGCCGTGGCGCGACGACGAGATGATTGCCCAGGGGCTGAGTTCAAAGACCGGCCAGCGCATGGGTCACATTGCGATGAGCGACGTCATCCCGGCCCTGGCCGCTACACCGATCGGCAACAAGTTCTTTCTGCACATAAACAATTCCAATCCGGCGCTGCGTCCGGAGTCAGATGAGCGAAAAGCGCTCGAGGCGGCCGGGTGGTCCATACCCGCCGAAGGGACGGAGATTACACTATGAACCAGATAACCGCGCTTTCAGTCGCCCCCGATCTCGAGCTCGATTCCCCCGAGGCGCTCGAAGCCCAGCTTCGCCATATCGGCGCCACCCGCTATCACAACCTGCACCCTTTTCACGGCCTGCTGCATGGCGGCAAGCTCAACAAGGGGCAGGTGCAGGCCTGGGCGCTCAACCGCTATTTCTACCAGTCGACCATCCCGTTAAAGGACGCGGTGGTCATTTCCCGTTTCCGCGACCGGGCCACCCGCATCGAATGGCGGCACCGGATATCAGATCATGACGGCGACATCGGCAGCGAAGGCGGCATCGAACGCTGGCTAAAGCTCACGACCGGATTGGGTCTCGATCCCGATTACGTGGAATCGACCGAAGGTATCCTGCCGGCCACGCGATTTGCGGTGGAGGCCTACGTCCATTTCGTGCGCGACCGCACCCCGCTCGAAGCCATAGCCTCCTCGCTCACCGAACTGTTTGCGCCCAATCTGCATCAGGAGCGCATCGCCGGGATGCTCGAGCATTACGATTTCATCTCCCCCGATGTGATGACCTATTTCTCGCGCCGGCTCGATCAGGCCACCCGCGATGCCGATTTCGCGCTCGACTACGTCAAGACCCATGCCCGCACGCCCGAGGAGCGGCGGCTGGTGTGCAACGCACTGATCTTCAAGACCAACGTGCTCTGGGTGCAGCTCGATGCGCTGCACCATGCCTATGTCGGCGGGCACATCCCGCCCGGCGCTTTCGTTCCGGATGCGACATGACCCAGGCAGCACCTGCATCGCGCCGCCGCATGGTGGCAACGCCCCAAAGCGCGCCGCGCCTCGCCCGCGGGGTCAAGCTGCGGCACGACGAAACGCGCGACCGCTGGGTGCTTTTGGTGCCCGAACGGGTGCTGGCACCCGACGATATCGCCGTTGAAATCCTGCATTTGTGCGATGGCCAGCGTACCATCGCACAAATGGCCGACACGCTGGCGGAAAAATACGCTGCACCCGCTGACCAGATCGCGTCCGACGTGATCGACATGATTCAGGATCTGGCCAATTCCGGGTTCCTGATCGATGGAGGAGGAAAACCATGAGCCCGACCCTCGACCGGCACCATCCCCCGATCGAAACCGATCCCAATGACGGATTGGCCCTGCTCGAAGGCAGAGGGCAGCCAATTGCCGCCCAGTACGGCATTCCGCTCGCCGTGCTGATCGAGTTGACCCACAAATGCCCGCTGCAATGTCCCTATTGCTCCAATCCGGTCGAAATGGAGCGGGCCCGCAACGAATTGACCACCGAGGAGTGGAAGCGGGTCCTCGACGAACTTGCCGAAATCGGCGTGCTGCAGGTCCATTTTTCCGGCGGCGAACCGACGGCCCGCAAGGACATTGTCGAACTGGTCCAGCATGCGACCGACCGCGATCTCTATACCAATCTGATCACCTCGGCCGTGCTCATCAGCCGCGAAAAACTGGCCGAGTTGGCCGATGCGGGCCTGTCTCATATCCAGATCAGCTTTCAGGGCAGCGATGCGGTCAAGGCCGACCGGGTTGCAGGCTTTCGCAATGCCCACGCCAAAAAGCATGAAGTCGCGCGCTGGGCGCGCGAACTCGATCTGCCGCTGACCGTCAATGCCGTCATGCACCGGCAGAATCTCGACCAGCTCGAAGATATCATCGCCATGGCGGTGGATATGGATGCCGACCGCATCGAGGTTGCCAACGTCCAGTACTACGGCTGGGCGCTCAAGAACCGCGCCGCGCTGATGCCCACCATCGCGCAGATCGATCGCGCCACCGAGGTGGTGGAGGACGCCCGCGAGCGACTCAAGGGCATTCTCGACATCGATTTCGTGATCCCCGATTATTATGCCGAACGGCCCAAGAAGTGCATGGGCGGATGGGGCCGCCAGTTCTTCAACATCACGCCCTCAGGCAAGGTGTTGCCCTGCCATGCTGCCGAAACGATTACCGAGCTCGATTTCCTTTCGGTGCGATCCAACCATTCCATCGCCTGGATCTGGCAGAACTCGGACGCCTTCAACCGTTATCGCGGCACCGGCTGGATGCCCGAACCATGCCAGAGTTGCGCCTTCAAGGAAGTCGATTTCGGCGGATGCCGCTGCCAGGCCTTCGCGCTGACCGGCAAGGCAGAGAATACCGATCCGGCCTGTGCCCTTTCTCCGCACCACAGCGAGATTTTCAAGACGGCCGAAACGGAAGCTGAAACCGGAACCACACGGTTCATCTACCGCAATTTTGCCGGCGGCACGCTCGAAGCGGAGCCAGTGGATGGAAAATGAGGCGGCGATCAAGGCCGACCCGCATACCCCCCTCACCACGCAAATGCTGCCGGTGGGTGAGGGACATACGCTGTACGTCGAAACCGTCGGCAATCCCGACGGCGTCCCGGTGCTCTTTTTACATGGCGGACCGGGCAGCGGCTGCCAACCGAGCCATCGCCGCCTGTTCGATCCAGACCGGTATCATGCCGTCCTGTTCGATCAGCGCGGGGCCGGGCGCAGCACCCCGCACGCACAGCGATCGGCCAATTCCACCGACCGGCTGATCGCCGATATCGAAACGATCCGCATGGCATTGGGAATAGACCGCTGGCTCGTGGTCGGTGGGTCCTGGGGTGCGACACTGGCGCTGGCCTATGCGCAAAGCCATCCGGACCGCGTTACGGCCATTGTACTGCGCGCTACCTTTCTGGGCACGCGCCGCGAACTCGACTGGGCGTTTGCAACTGCCATGCCGCATTTCTACCCGCGCCTTCATGCCGATTTCCTGGACCTGCTGACACCGTCAGAGCGCGCAGCCCCGCTCGAAGCCTACTGGCGCCGCATCCTCGATTCCGACCCCGAAATCCATCGGCCGGCAGCCTTTGCCTGGTATCAGGCCGAACGCATCCTGTCCCAGATTGCGCCGCCGGCCGACCGATTGGATTTATCGCAGCTTCCGGCTCCGGGCGCACGATTTCCCACCTCGCCTTTCATGGAAGCGCACTATTTTTCCAACGACTGCTTTCTCGAGCCCGACCAGTTGCTGGTCAACGCTGCAAGACTGGACGGCATTCCCGGTCGCATTGTTCAGAGCCGGTACGATCTCTTGTGCCCGCCGGCCACGTCTTTTGCCCTGGCCAAGGCGTGGCCCGATGCCAATGTGCGGATTGTCGACACGGCGGGTCATGGGCAGGGGGAGCCGGGTGTGGAGGCCGCGATAACCCAGGCCCTTGCCGATCTTCATCCCACTGTCACCAACGGGCAATAGACAGGCCCGATTGATGCGTAGTTAAACTGCGTGACACCAGCTGATCTGTTTTGGGCGTGCATGCAGAACCGTTCCTACCCCACACTCGCCGAGGCCACGAGAATATGGGCTCGGATCGGCCTCTTGAGCTTCGGCGGGCCGGCCGGCCAGATCGCCATGATGCATCGCATTCTTGTCGAAGAGCACAAATGGCTCGGCGAGCAGCGATTTCTGCACGCCCTCAACTACTGCATGTTGCTGCCGGGGCCTGAGGCCCAGCAGCTCGCTGTCTATATCGGCTGGCTGATGCATCGCACGGCAGGCGGCATCATTGCCGGTGTGCTGTTCGTGATACCGGGCATCGTCGCCATCATGGGGCTGAGCTGGATTTATGCCATCTGGGGCAATGTCGGGATTGTCGAGGGTCTGTTTTTCGGGCTCAAGGCTGCGGTCCTCGCCATAGTCGTTCAGGCCGTCATCCGCATCGGCGGCCGGGCGCTCAGGAACGGCGCGATGCTGGCCATAGCAGCCGGGGCTTTTATCGCCATTTTCGGCTTTGCCGTTCCCTTTCCCATCATCATTCTGGCAGCGGGCCTCATCGGGTTTTTGGGCGCGCGAGCCGGGGTGCCAGCCTTTGAACCCAGGATCAATCAGGGCAAGGTTGGAGCGAAACAGATCGCCGATGCCGACACGCTGCTCGGTGAAGAATCTCCAGCACATACCCGTGTCGACGCGCGATGGGCGCTTCGGATCTCCCTTGTCATTCTCTCACTTTGGCTCATCCCGGTCGCATTGCTTTTCGCGCTTTTGGGACCCGATGACGTGTTCTCGCAGATCGCGGGCTTTTTCAGTGTCATGGCTGTCGTCACCTTCGGTGGCGCCTATGCGGTTCTCGCCTATGTCGCCCAGGAGGCCGTCCAGAATTTCGGATGGCTGACGCCGGGCGAAATGCTTGACGGGCTGGGCATGGCCGAAACAACGCCGGGACCGCTGATCATGGTCACCCAGTTCGTGGGCTTCATGGGCGCCTTTCGTGCACCCGGAACGCTGCCGCCTTTGCTGGCGGGCACGTTGGGCGGATTGCTGACCACCTGGGTGACGTTCGCGCCGTGCTTTTTATGGATATTCCTCGGCGCACCGTTCATCGAGCGCCTGCGGGACAACACGGTCCTGACCGCCGCCCTGGGCGCCATCACCGCAGCCGTCGTCGGCGTGATCCTCAATCTTGCCGTCTGGTTCGGATTGCACGTCGTGTTTTCCGAAGTTGTGGAATTTTCCAGCTTTGGACTGGCTCTCGACATACCCGTTCTCGAATCCATCAACTGGTTCTCGGCACTTCTCGTCCTTGCGGCGATGATCGCGATCTTCCGGTTCGGACTGGGGCCGGTCACCGTATTGGCCGGTTGTGCAGCGGCCGGGGTTGCACTTCATTTGGCTGGCGGCCTCACCGCCTAACCGATACGCTTGGCCCAGATCGCAATTCGCCACTTGACGCTGTATCCATATATCGATATTTCTCGATATATGGATACAGATCACGCCCTCGACGCTTTCGATGCACTTTCCCAGCCCACCCGTCTGGCCATATTCCGGCGCCTTGTGAAAATCGGACCGGAGGGCTTGCCAGCCGGGGAAATCGCCGAAGCCGTCAATGGCCGACAGAACACCATTTCGAGCCACCTTGCCGCTCTCACGCGCTCAGGACTGATCGTCTCCGAGCGCGAGGGCAGGACCATCCGCTACAGCGCCAATTTCAAGACCGCCGGCGATCTCGTCGCGTTCCTGCTCGAAGATTGCTGCGGCGGTCGTCCCGAAGTGTGCGCCCCGCTGGTCACCAACCTCTCCTGTCTGCAACAAACCGCCACGGAACCCTGCTGTGACTGACACCCCCTACTCCGTCCTTTTCCTGTGCACGGGCAATTCCGCGCGCTCGATCATCGCCGAAGCCCTGCTCAATCGTGACGGAAAGGGCCGGTTCAAGGCCTGGTCGGCCGGAAGCAAACCCAAGGGAGAGGTCCATCCCTTTACGCTCGATCTGCTCAATAATTTGGGGATCGATACCCAATTTGCCCGCTCCAAGAGCTGGGACGAGTTTGCCGAGCCGGGCGCACCCGAATTCGACTTCATCTTTACCGTCTGCGATGACGCGGCCAACGAGCCCTGCCCGGTCTGGCCCGGTCATCCCATGACCGCCCATTGGGGGATTGCCGACCCTGCCGCTGCCGAGGGCACCGACGCTGAAAAGCACTATGCCTTTGCCGAAGCGGCACGCCATCTGGGCACCCGCATCTCCTTGCTGCTCAACCTGCCCATCGCCAGTCTCGATCGCCTGGCCCTCAAGTCCAAGCTCGACTCTATCGGCAAAACGCGGGACTGAACCTTATGACATTGGATACAAGCGCTCCCGCCCCGGCGGGCGGCATCGGCTTTTTCGAAAAATGGCTCTCGGTCTGGGTTGCAGCCTGCATCGTTGCCGGGATCGTGCTCGGCAATCTCATTCCCGGCCTGTTTGCAGCGCTTGCGGGCCTCGAATATGCCTCGGTCAATTTCGTCGTCGCCGTGCTCATCTGGGCCATGGTCTATCCCATGATGGTCGCCGTCGATTTCACCGCCATCGGACAGGTCGGCAGGCAACCCAAGGGGCTAGTGCTGACCCTCGTGGTCAATTGCCTCATCAAGCCGTTTTCCATGGCCCTGCTCGCGGTCCTGTTCTTCAATGTGATCTTTGCGCCGCTGATCGATCCGGCCGATGCGCAGCAATATATCGCCGGCCTGATCCTTCTGGGCGCCGCCCCCTGCACCGCCATGGTGTTCGTCTGGTCGCAACTGACCAAGGGCGACCCCAACTACACCCTCGTCCAGGTTTCTGTGAACGATGCCATTATGGTGGTCGCCTTCGCGCCCATTGTCGCGGTGCTGCTCGGCCTTACCGAGATCACCGTGCCGTGGGAGACCTTGCTGCTCTCTGTCGGGCTCTATGTCATCCTGCCGCTGATCGCCGGCGCCATCACCCGCCAGATCCTTCTGCGCGGCGACCCGACCGACACGCGCCGCATCGACGCCTTTAATGCGCGCATAAAGCCCGCCTCAATTATCGGACTTTTGGCGACCGTGGTCCTGTTGTTCGGCTTTCAGGGGCAGACGATCCTTGCCAATCCGCTGGTCATCGTTTTGATCGCCATACCCCTTCTCATCCAGTCCTACGGCATTTTTGGCATCACCTATTGGGCCGCCTGGAAGTGGAAGGTGCCTTTCAATATCGCCGCGCCCTGCGCCCTGATCGGAACATCGAACTTTTTCGAATTGGCGGTGGCCGTGGCCATTTCGCTCTTCGGTCTCAATTCCGGCGCCGCGCTGGCCACCGTGGTCGGCGTGCTGGTTGAAGTCCCGGTCATGCTCTCGCTTGTCGCCCTCGCCAACCGCACCCGGCATCACTTTACGGAGGTCTGAATTGGCCATCACCATCTACCACAACCCCGATTGCGGCACCTCGCGCAATACGCTCGCCATGATCCGTCAGTCGGGCGAAGAGCCGGAGATCATCCAATATCTCAAGACCCCGCCGAGCCGCGAAACGCTTGTCGATCTCATCACGCGGTCGGGCCTTTCGGTCCGCGGGGCCATGCGGAAAAAAGAAGCGCCCTACACCGATCTCGGTCTCGATGATCCCTCGGTCGCCGACGAAGCATTGATCGACGCCATGCTGGCCCACCCGATCCTTATCAATCGTCCGTTCGTTGTGACAGAAAAGGGTGTGCGCCAATGCCGCCCCTCCGAACTGGTGCTCGATATCCTCCCCAACCCCGATATCGGGCCTTTCACCAAGGAAGACGGAGAGATCGTCATCGACGGAAACGGAAAGCGCATTGTCTGAAATCGATAATTTCCCCGCCCTCGCCGAGGAGCAATTTCACCCCATCGACGAAACGGCGCTGCTCTCTCCGCAACACAAGCAGCACGCTCCGCGAATCCTGCTGCTTTACGGGTCTTTGCGCGAGCGCTCCTATTCGCGTTTCGCGACAGAGGAGGCCGCCCGCATCCTGCGTCGGTTCGGGGCCGAGACGCGCATTTTCAACCCCGAGGGTCTGCCCCTGCCCGACGGCGCGCCCAAGGACCATCCCAAGGTCGTCGAACTGCGCGAACTGGCGCTGTGGTCCGAAGGCATGGTCTGGTGCTCGCCCGAGCGGCACGGGGCGATGTCGGGCGTCATGAAATCCCAGATCGACTGGCTCCCGCTCTCGATGGGCGGTGTACGGCCCACGCAAGGGCGGACGCTGGCCGTGATGCAGGTCAATGGCGGCAGCCAGTCCTTCAATGCCGTCAACCAGTTGCGCATTCTGGGCCGCTGGATGCGCATGGTCACCATCCCCAACCAGTCCTCGGTGCCCAAGGCCTTCAACGAATTCGACGAGGCCGGGCGCATGCGCCCCTCGCCGTTTTACAACCGCATCGTCGATGTGATGGAGGAACTGGTCAAATTCACCCTCCTGGTGCGCGATCGGGCCGACTATCTGGTGGATCGCTATTCCGAACGGGTCGAAAGCGCTAAGGCGGTGGCCGAGCGCGTCAATCAGCGCTCGATCTGAGGGCATGAAGGTCCGCCGCTTTCCCGGCGGACCCGATCATCTATTCGGCCAGCGGCTCGAACCGGCGTCCGCTGATATGGGAAATGACCGTATAGGCCATGACGCCCAGCGCATAATAGGACGAGGCCGACGCCTCCTCGCGCGGCATGACGATCATCTGGTTTTCCCGGCAAGCATGCAGGAAATCGCAGAAATTGGGCAGAACCTGTTCAAGATGCCCGAACGCGTCTTCCGGGGTTTCCAATGCATCGGTGCGGTAGGTGACGAACAGGAAATCGGCATCGAGTTCGGGCAATGCCTCCGCACTCATGCGCGCGAATTCGCCCTCGGGGATGGCATCGACACGCTCGGGAAATGCAAATCCCGCATCGCGCAGCACGCGCCCCAAACCGCCATAGGTGTGCCAGGACAAAACTTCCCCATTTACGCCCTGGATGACATTGACCGAGATCGACCCGGTGTCGATCAGGCGCCGGATCTGCTCGATCTGGCTGTCATACCGGCCCTCAAGAATGGCCAGCGTATCGGTCGTGCCGGTAATTTCGGCCAGCGCTTCATACATGCCGAAATCGCCGCGCACCGTGTCATCGAGCACAATGGTCGGCGCGATGGCTTCGAGCTGTTCCACCGGGGCGGTCTGCCACGGGGTCGTGATGATCAGGTCCGGCTCGGTCGCGGCGACGGCTTCGATGTCGACCGGCAGATTGCCCACAAAGGCAATGTCGGAATTGTCGAAATCGACGCCGGTCAAGACCTTGGACGAGCGGATGAACCCCTCGCCCGTCTCGGTGGTCCGTCCGTGACTGGCGACCGGATGGACACCGAGTTCGATCAGCGGAATGGTGATCGAAAGATCCTGCAGCGACGCGATGCGCTGAGGATCGGCCGGGATCTCCACTATTCTCCCGGCATCGTCGGTAAAGCTGCGCGTTTCCTGCGCCAGCACCGGCGCGGCGAAAGCGATCGCGCCAATTGCAATGATTGATCTCAACAGGCTCATGATTTGATCCCCCGGTTTCGATTTTACTGTTCGAGCGGCGTGTAGTCGCGGCCCACCACATGGGACGCGACAATCTGGGTGAGCGCGGTGAGGGAATCATAGGTCGCCGACGAGGCGATCTCGCGCGGGATATAGACAATCTGACCGTTGCGGCAGGCGTGCATCACCTCGCACCAGCCCGGCAGAACCTCGTCGAGCGCCGCGCGGGCCTGGGCCGGGCTTTCGCCCCGTTCTGCCGCGTAGGTGACGAAGATGAAATCGGCATCGAATTCAGGGTAGGATTCGCCTGAGAAAATCTGGCGCTCATTGCCCTCGATGGCGTCGATGACTGCGGGGAAGACAAAGCCGGCATCGCGCAGAACCTTGCCCAGCGAACCGTACGTATTCCAGACCTGCAATTCGCCGCCATAGGCCTGAATGACGCTGACTTGCGTTTCGGCGGGGTCGGTCAGGCCCGCGATCATGTCCAGCTGTGCCTGATAGCGGGTCTCGAGCTTGTCGAGCACATCGGTGGTGCCGGTCACTTCGGCAATGGTCCGGTAAACGTCGAAATCATCCATTGTCGAGATGGGAAAGACATAGGTGGGCGCAATGGCGCGAAGCTGGCCGACATCGGCGGTCTGCCAGTCGGTGGTCAGGATCAGGTCAGGCTCCAGCGCCGCTATGGCTTCGACATCGGCGGGCAGGTTTCCGACAAATTCGATGGTGGAATTGTCGAAATCATAGCCCGTGATCAGCTTGCCCGACCGGATATTGGGGGCGGCATTCTCGGCGGTGCGACCGTGACTGCCGACCGGAACGATGCCGAGTTCGAGCAGCGCTACAGTCAGCGAGGTATCGTGCAGCGCCACGACCCGCTGGGGATCGGCGGGCACGGTGACATCGGTGCCCGTGCCGTCGGTGAGCGTTTGGGCATCCTGCGCAAAGACAGGCGAGATGGCCAGCATGGAGGCAAGGCCGGTGATGAGAAGGCGATTGATCATGAAAAACTCTCTTGGGATCTGGATTTGACGGTGGTGAGATGATCGAGGCGCCAGCGCAGCACATTGCTGCCGCCGCCGTCGGCGACGACGCCGCAATTGCCCTGGACCATGTAGGTTTGCGCCTTGAGGCGGATATCGAGTTCGGTATCGCGCACAGCGGCGCGGACGGTGAGTTCGTGACCCTCGACAGGGTCATCTGGCATTTCGAATGGCAGCACGCGCACCTGACGCATGCTGGCACTGTGTGCCGCCGCCCATTCGAGCGCCGCCAGCTCGGCCACCTGAACGGGCTCGGGCAGGTCGGTGCGCCCCTTATAGGCGGGAAGAAAGACTTCACCGCGCGACAACGCCTCAAGAAAGGCCGGCGCCTGCCCGGCGGTCATCCGGCCGTAACGCTGCCGATCGGGCATAACGACAAGCGAAGCCGCAAACCGGCACCCGCCCAGATGGGTTGCCTGCACGATGTTGAATTTGTTCCGATCGGCAATGGCGACCAGTGCCTTGTATGTCGAAAAGCCATACCGCGCGCAGCAGGCATCCCGACGCGAATCCGTGCAGACAAGAATGGTTGTACGTGGATCGGTTTGGCCGGGAAACATCTTGCCATCGGCGTAGCCGTCGATCGCGGCGATCAGTGCCGCTTCGCTTTCAAAGTCAGCAAAGACTCCCTCCGGCTGTGCCATCAGACGCGGCAAAGCCTCGCTGTCGCCGACCCGATCGACGAGCGCGACGTGCAGACCACTTTTTGCGGCATTGTGAATGGAGGCGGCGAGCAGTTCGCTCATGTCCGCCGACTCCCACCTTGGGGTTCGCCATTTGCCGCGCGGCCAGGCGAGCAGCAACACCCGCCCCGGCGCATTGCCAGTGCCCTGCAAGGGCTCGTCGCGCTCAAGACAAAGATCGCGGCAGAATTGGTGTTTGCTCATTCGGCCGCCTCTTCAAACGCAGGTGCGGTGAGGAGCGTCAGAACTGTGATCGCACCGGCAAAAAGGCCGAGATGGTTCATTGTTCAAATTCCTTGGAAAGCCTTGCACCGGATCCGCGCCCGCGGACCCGGCACCAGTGTGCAGCCCTATTGGGCCTGCCCTATGGGTGTGAAAGCGCGGCCAGCGATATGCGTCGTCAGCAGATCAAGGTTCAGCCCCAGGGCGCCGAAGGAATAGCCAAAGCTCGCATATGGGAAGAACACGTACTGATCGTTCCTGCAGGCATGTAAAAAGTCGCACCAGCCCGGCAAGAATTTGTCCAGTCCGGCACGCACCTGAACGGGACCGTCCTGCGGAGTCGTGCCATAAAAATTGATGACAAAGTCCGCATCGATGTCCTGCCAGCGCTCCGGGCTGATGGCCATGGAGCGGCCGTCCATGTCCGCGGCGATCTCGGGCAGGTTCAACCCCAGATCGGCCATCGCGACCGTGAGTGCTCCAAGATCGTTATAGACATAGACAGAATCCCCTGCCGGAAACGAGAACGTAACGCTGACGGAAACGTCGCCCGCTTCATCAAAGAAAGGCCTGACCGTCTCCAGCTTACGATCGTACGCTCCTGACAGGGCCTCATAGGCATCCAAGCGACCAGTAGCCTCCGCGAGTACCCTCATACCGTCGCGGACGGGATAAAGGTTGGGGTCGATGACAAGCGTTGGTGCGATCACCGAGAGCTTTTCGACCTGTTCTTCAAGCATGGTGATGATGAGATCGGGATCAAGCGCCGCGATCGTTTCGTAATCGAGATCGTTGTAAGTGCCGATAAACTCGAAATCGGCTGTATCGAAATCAATACCCAGCAAGTCCGGCACCACCCGCAGATAGGGCTTGCCCTCGGCATCGACCCGCCCCGAACTGCCCACCAGCGGGACGCCGAGTTCAAGCAGCGGCAGGGTCAGCCGATTGTCATTTTGCGAAATGACGCGCTCGGCCGTTAAGGGCACCTCAACGACACGCCCGGCATCATCGGTGACCATGCGCGTTTCCGCCGCCAGCACCGGCGTGGCCATAAGGGCGAAAACGGCGAATATGGCTCTAATCGGTTTCATCAAGATGACTCTCCGCTAAATCTGTTCGTCTGTGGTCAAGGGCACGAAGTCGCGGGTAGCGATTTGCGAGACCAAAATGTTGAGGACGGAGCGCAACGCGGCAAAGCTGACGGCCCGCATCTCCTCGCGGTGCACCATGAAATATTGATTGTTGCGCGCCGCATGCAGTTCCTGCCGCCAATTGGGGACGGCCGCATCCCAAAGCTCGTAGATCGTCTGAACCGTTGTGCCCGTGGCCGGCCAATAGGTGCTGATCATGAAATCGGCGTCGAACTGGTGGACCAGTTCGGGGCTGAGATCGATGCGCGACTCTTCAAGCTCGGCGATCGTCTCGGGCATGGAAAACCCCAGCGCGTGAATGATCTGGGTCAGCGCATCATAGGTGCGAAAGCCCCGAACCGACCCCGACCGGGGCTCGATCACCCCGACCGATACACTTGCTGGATCGCCAATGGTTTGCGAGATCACGTCCTGGGCTCCTGCAAAGCGTACCTCCCAATCTGCCAAAAGCTGCTCGTAGACATCGAGCTTGCCTGCCACGTCGGCGATCTTGCGGTAGCGGGCCAGAAGGTCCTCCTGCCAGCCGGCGATAACGACCGCTGGGGCAATCAGCGAAAGCTGTTCGTAGCTGTCCACTCCGCCTTCCGAGAGCAAGATAAGGTCCGGCTCGGCTATGGCGATGGCTTCGAGGTCGTATTCATTGGGATCGCCGACCCAGGCGATATCGGAATTTTCAAAGCGGAAGCCGAGCGCGTCATAGGCGCCCCGGACATAGGGATCGCCATTATTGACGCCCGGGTCCACCCGGCCGCTCGAGCCGACAAGAGCGGCACCGAGTTCTAGCAGGGGCGACGTGATCTGCTCACCGCGCAGGGAAACGATGCGCTGGGGATCGACCGGGACTTCGACCTCATGCCCCATGTCGTCGACAAAGAGGCGGATTTCCTGAGCCAGAGCTGAAAAAGAGGACAGGCCCGCAACCATGGCAAGCGCAGCAACACGCGTCAGCCGGCCAACCGATTGAAATGAAAAGCTCATGGGTAAATAACTCCAAAAAAAAGCATCAGCGGTCGTCGGCGTTGGTTTCCGGATCGCCGTCCAGCGCGGCCTCGATCATCGGCACAAGACGCTCGATGCCGTAGGGCAGAGACAAAAGCGTTGCGTGCGAGAAGGCGCCGGTCATTTCCTTGCCCGCCAGCACCTCACCGCCGCGCTGGACGACATCGAGATAGGGCCTGTCGGGCAGGGCCAGCACGTTGTCGAAATTTCCATCCGAGGACACCCAGACAATCAGATCGCCATCGAGCGGGGAAAGATCTTCAAGCGACAGCGACGCCCAATAAGGGCTGTCTTCGGTCGCAAGCGCCTCGATCTC
>PBNW01000039.1 GCA_002723255.1 Pelagibacterium sp.
CGGCATCGCGCAGATGGGAAACCGAAAACTCGTCGAGCAACTCATCGAGCCGTGCATGGCGCTCTTTCTTGTTTTTGATATGCCCTTCGAGCACGGCCAGCACATTGTCCTTCACGCTCAGCCCGCGAAAGATCGAGGCCTCTTGCGGCAGATAGCCGATGCCTAGCCGCCCGCGCTGATAGAGCGGCAGATGGGTGATCGAAAGCCCGTCGAGTAGCACCTCGCCGCCATCGGGCCGAACCAGTCCCATGATCATGGTAAAAACCGTCGTCTTGCCCGCCCCGTTGGGTCCGAGCAGACCCACCGCCTCACCGCGCCGCACCGCAATCGAGACGTCGCGCACCACGGCGCGCCTTCCAAAACTCTTGGCAAGACCGTGGGCGACGAGCCAGCCGGTCTGGTCGATGCCGCCCATCAGCCCCCCGGCGTAAAGGTGCTAGTGACGCGCCCGCCATCACCCGCGGAGCTGAACGAGGAGGTGCCGGCCCGCGTGTCGATCACCAGCCGATCGGCATTGACGGTGCCGCTGGCATTGACCACCACCACCGAGCCGGTGAACACCAGCACCCGGTCGCCGAAATCGTAATCGGCGGTATCGGCCTCCACGGTCTGGTCGTCGAACGCCATTTTCACCCGCCCACCCGAGGCCGAAAAGCTTTCAAGGTCCGAAGGCCCGCCCTCGCCGTAAACGGTCTCGACCTGGGGCGCTTCGAGCTCCATCGTACCCTGGGTAATCACCACATTGCCGGTAAACAGCGCCGTGCTTTCGTTTTCGAGCACGTCGAGGTTGTCGGCCGTCACGTTGACCTGTTCGTCGGCCTCGCCGGCCAGGCCGCCGAACCCGGCGGGATCGCTGGCCGTGCTCTGGGCCAATGCCGGTCCGGCAAGAAGGGCGAAACATGCGATCGCCAGGCTAAAGCGCGTCATTGTCCGTCTCCGCAGCAAAAGGATCCCGCGCCTCTCCGGCATCGGGTTGGGGCATCATATCGAGATTGACGCCGCTAAACTGCCAGCGCGCAGCGTCCAGATCGTGTTCCATCGTATCGGCATAAAGGTGCGCGCCGCTATCGAAGGCGAAACGCACAGGGCCGTCCGACGTGATGATCTGGGCCGGCCAGTCCACTTCGACCCCAGCCAGAACACCTTGCGCACCGGTGGAATCGGAAACCGTGACATCCTCGTTGGAAGTCAGGTATTCGCTGCTCATCGTCCATTCGGCCGAGGCAAATTCGATATGGGCCGAATAGCCGTCATCGTCGGAAATATCGACGGTAAGCTCGTAAAGGTCGGCCGTATCGAGATTGCCCACCCGCGTCTCCGCCCGAGCCGCTTCCAGCGTATAGTTCGAGCCGGTTGCAGTGCGGCCTTCAAAACGCGGTCCCTCGATCACCAGCGTGTCGTTTTCCAGCCTTATGCCCTCTATCGGCACGATATCGCCTACCATGCTGGCGGCAACCTGGAGCGCGGGCACCGACAGAACAACGATGCCCGCCACAGGCACCACCCAGCGCAACACCGCGATCCGCCGGTTGTGCCGGGCAAACCGCAGATAGGTCTCGTGTCGGACGCTGGCGGTGGGCGCGATCATTGGCTAGCTGTGGGCAAAGATATCGGTCTCGGGCCAGCCGGCGAGATCGAGTTGGGCGCGCGTGGGCAGGAATTCGAAACAGGCCTTCGCCATGTCCACCCGGCCCTCTCGTGCCAGCATCCGGTCCAGATGGCGGCGCAGATCGTGCAGATAGAGCACATCCGATGCGGCATAATCGAGCTGGGCCTGGCTCAGCGTTTCCGCCCCCCAGTCCGACGATTGCTGCTGCTTGCTCATGTCGACGCCCAAAAGCTCGCGCGAGAGGTCTTTGAGCCCATGCCGGTCGGTATAGGTGCGCACGAGTTTCGAGGCGATCTTGGTGCAATAGACCGGCGTGGTCATTACCCCGAACGCGGCAAAAAGCGCCGCCATGTCGAACCGGGCGAAATGAAACAGTTTTGTCTTGGTCTCATCGGCCAAAAGCGCCGAAAGGTTGGGTGCTTCGGTCTGCCCGGGCAGGATCTGGACCACATCGGCAGTGCCGTCACCGGGCGAAAGCTGCACGACGCACAGCCGGTCGCGCATCGGGTTGAGCCCCATCGTCTCGGTATCGATCGCCACCTGCCGTCCGGTGTAGCGGGAAAGGTCGGGCAGATCGCCCTTGTGCAGTCGAACGCTCATATCGTCTCATAACTCCGGGGAGAGGCAAAGGTTTCCCTAGATGCCACACCCCGCAGCGTTTTGCCTAGACCTTCCAGCCCAAGGCAGGGCTGCGACCAATCGCGCCCCGCCTCCCCTGGCAACAGGGGACGACCGATAAAACCCGATATTTCTGGAAAGTTCGGCAAGGCCGAAAAAAACGATGGTGCCCAGAAGAAGACTCGAACTTCCACTCCCTTTCGGGAACTAGCACCTGAAGCTAGCGCGTCTACCAATTCCGCCATCTGGGCAACGGGGGCACGCTTTAGAGTGCCCTTTGGGCTTTGTCAATGCAGCTTGCACCGGCCCGACAGCAATTTATGCGCGGCGGGCCGCGGCTCAGAAATCGGACCCGTTGAAGTGGCTTACGGCGTTCCTGTCAAAACGCGGCTCATCGAGACAGTGCACGTTTATGACATGGATCGTGTTGCCCTCCCGGTCGCTTCCAGATGCAAAAGGCTGGATACCGCATTGGGTGCAGAACTGATGCGCGATGGTGTGGGAATTGAACCTGTAGATTTTCAGCGCCTCGCTGCCGCTCAAAAGCGTGAAATCATCCCCCCGCACCGAATGCATGACCGCGTTCAGTCTCCGGCAGCGCGAGCAATTGCATTGAAACGGCGCCTCGAGCCGTGTGCGGGCGGTAAAGCGGACGGCACCGCACTGGCAACTGCCTTCATAAACAGCAATTTCGGTTTGTTCACCCACTGTTACTCTCCTCGAAAAGATAAGAACAAATCAAGAACATATGGATTGAAGAGTCAATCCCCTTTGCCCATGCAGCCGTATCGCGTCGCAAACCGATTGCAATGGGCAAGCCACCGGGGCTAGAACGGGCCATCTTCACAGGCGTTCGTTTTGGCGGCGGGATCCTTCTCATGACCGAAAAGACAAGAAAAATCGCGACGATCTTCGGCGGCTCGGGCTTTATCGGCTCCCAGCTCACCCAGGATCTGGCGCGGCGCGGGTATTCGGTAAGGGTGGCCGTCAGGCGCCCCGATCTGGCCGGCCATGTGCGCATGTTCGGTTTCCCCGGTCAGATCCAGCCGGTCCAGGCCAATCTGCGCTATCCCGAATCGGTCGCTTCCGCCGTACGCGGGTCCGACGTGGTCATCAATCTGGTCGGCATTCTTTTCGAAAAGGGCAAGCAGCGCTTCCGCGCCGTCCAGACCCAGGGCGCCAAGGCGGTCGCCGAAGCGGCCAGCGACGCCGGCGTGCCCACCCTCATTCACATGTCGGCCATAGGGGCCGATACCCAATCGCCCTCGGCCTATCAGCGCGCCAAGGCGCTGGGCGAGGACGAAGTGTTCAAGGCTTTCCCCAAGGCCATTGTCATTCGGCCCTCGCTGGTGTTCGGGGCCGAGGACGGGTTTTTCAACCTGTTCGGCTTTATCGCCCGCATGTCCCCGATCATGCCGCTGATCGGGCGTGATACAAAATTCCAGCCCGTTTACGTAGCCGACGTCGCCGAGGCCATCGCTCTCGCTTCCCTGGGCGCTGTCAAGACGGGCAAGGTCTATGAGCTGGGCGGCCCTGAAATCGTCACCATGGAACAGGTGATCGAGCGCGTGCTCGAACAGACCCGCCGCAAGCGGGTTGTCCTGCCCTTGCCCGAATTTGTCGCAAAGCCGGTCGCCAGCGTCCTTTCGCTCCTGCCCAGGCCGCTCCTGACCCCCGATCAGGTCATCCAGCTCGGCATCGACAATGTCGTCTCGCCCGAAGCGATAAAGCAGAAACGAACCCTTGAAGCGTTCGGCATCGCGCCCACCACAATGGACGCCATCCTCCCCACCTATATGTGGCGCTTCCGCAAGCATGGCGAATTCGACCGGCACATCAATCCGCTGGTCAATGGCTGATTGGCTCGCTGGACCCGGTTGCGGTTAACCGATCGTTGACCGGTTAAGGAAAAATGCGCGCAGGCTTGGCGGCTTGGGCACAAAAACACCTTGATTGGCCCTCAGTTTACGCGGCCTAATTGCGTGTTGAGGTTTGCGGCCCTCCGGCTTCCACCCGGATCGGGTGCCGCATCATTTTTATGATTGGTCCATGCCCCAGCTTTTGCATCACAAGCTCGATCCCTCAAGCCGGCTCATCCGCCTCATGCTTGCCGAATACGGTGTCGATGTCGGTCTGGTCGACGTGGCGCCTTGGCGGCGCGATCCCGATTTTCTTGAAATCAACCCCGCGGCATCCGTCCCCGTCATGCTCGACGAGCCGTTTCCGCCTATTGTCGGCATTCTGGCCACCATCGCCCATATCGAGGACAATTTCGGCCCCGAAGGCCATATCGAGGCCCTGTTGCCCGAAAATGCAGGCGAAAAGATCGAAGTCTGGCGCCTGCTCGAATGGGTTCTGTTAAAGCTCGGCCCCGAAGTGACCGCCTATCTTCTCGAGGAAAAGCTCATCAAGCGCGATCTGCGCTCTGGCGCTCCCGAGCCTTCGGTCATCCGCATCGCCAAGGCCAACCTCACCGAACACCTTGCCTATTTTTCCTGGGTTCTGGCCCCCCGCCGCTGGCTGGCCGGCGATACGCTGACTCTGGCCGATTTTGCACTCGCCGCCCATATTTCCGTGCTCGATTATATGGGCGACATCGCCTGGGAAAAGGCCGGCGAAATCAAGGATTGGTACGCCCGCATCAAATCGCGCCCCGCTTTCCGCCCACTGCTGGGCGATCGCATCGTGGGCATGCCGGCCTCGACGAGCTACGCGGACCTCGATTTTTGAGTGCTAAGGGCGACAGCATAGTTGCCGAACTGCGCGCCCGCGCCGCCGATCTGGGCTTTGCCGGTTTCGGCATCGCCCCTGCCGATGCCCGCCCCGACCTGCCGCAAAAGCTGCAATCGGCGCTACAAAGCGGCTGGCACGCCGATATGGGCTGGATGGCCGACACCGAGGAGCGCCGCAAATCCCCTGCCGCACTCTGGCCCGATGTGAAATCGGTTATCATGGTGGGCGCCAATTACGGCCCGGAGGAAAACCCGCTCGACCGTCTCGCCGACACTTCCCTCGCCAACGTCTCGGTCTACGCCCAGATGCGCGATTACCATGACGTCATCAAGGGTCGCCTCAAGGATCTCGCCGGCCTTCTCGCCCGCCGCACCGGCGCCGAGGTCAAAGTGTTCGTCGATACCGCACCGGTGATGGAAAAGCCCCTCGCCGAAGCTGCGGGGTTGGGCTGGCAGGGCAAGCACACGGTGTTGCTCTCGCGCGAGGCGGGCTCATGGCTGTTTCTAGGGGCGATTTTCACTTCGGCCGATCTGCCCGCCAGCACACCGGCAGAGGAAAAGTGCGGCACATGCACCAAATGCCTCGACATCTGCCCCACGGATGCCTTCCCCGCGCCCTTCCGCCTCGATGCCCGCAAATGCCTTGCCTATTATTCGGTCGAGCATAAGGGCCAGATCCCTGTCGAATTCCGCAAACCCATGGGCAATCGCGTCTTCGGCTGCGACGATTGTCTCGCGGTCTGCCCATGGAACAAGTTCGCCAGCGCCACCCGCGACGCCAAGCTCTCGGCCCGCCAAGCCATCCGCAATGCCGGCTTGAGCGACATGCTCGCTCTGAGCGATGCAGCATTCCGCGATTTTTTCGCCCAGACACCCGTCAAGCGCCTCGGCTCGGCCCGTTTTTTGCGCAATTGCCTCGTTGCGGCGGGCAATTCGGGCGACACGGCGTATCTTGCCGCCATCGAGCGGCTGATCGCCCATGACAGCCCGCTGGTGCGTGGCATGGCCATCTGGGCCCTGCGGCAGCTGGCCCGGGAGGGCGAGGCAGACGCCCAGCGGGCCAGATCACTTGCAACCGAACCCGATCCGGAGGTCAGAGCCGAATGGAGCCATTGAACATATTCGTCTTCGGCGCCGGCTATTCAGCGCAGGCAGCAATCACTGCCCTGCGCTCGGGTGGCGATGTCTCGGTGACGGCGACAACCCGTTCCGCCGAAAAAGCCGACGACCTGACCCGGAAGGGCATCGCCGCCCAGATTTTTGACGGCACCGCGCCCGCTCCTGCCCTGCAGCCCGCGCTGGAGGCAGCGACCCATCTTCTGGTCTCGATTGCCCCCGGCCCCGATGGCGATCCGGTCCTTGCCCAACACGCGCCCGACCTGCGCGCCGCCCCCAATCTCAAATGGATCGGCTATTTTTCCACAATCGGCGTTTATGGCGACGCCGAGGGGGAGTGGATCGACGAAACCGCGCCCACCGAACCGCTCTCGGCCCGTAACCGCTATCGGCTCGATGCCGAAGCAGGCTGGCAGGCGCTGGCCGAAGAAAAAGCGATCCCGCTCGCCATTCTCCGTCTCGCCGGCATCTACGGCCCGACGCGCTCGCCATTTGAAAAGCTCAGATCGGGCACGGCGCGCCGCATCGTCAAGCCCGGCCAGGTCTTCAACCGCATCCATGTTCACGATATCGGGGCCATCACCGCCCTTGCCGCCACCCAGCGCCTCGATGGCATCTTCAACGTCTGCGACGACGAGCCGGGCCCGCCCCAGGACGTGATCGCCGACGCCGCCCGATTGCTCGCCATGACTCCACCGCCCGAAATCGCCTTTGAGGACGCCGATCTCTCGCCTATGGCCCGCACCTTTTATGCGGGAAACCGCCGCGTTTCCAACGCCAGGATCAAGTCCGCGCTCGGCTACAGCCTCAAATATCCCACCTATCGCGAGGGCCATGCGGCCATATTGCGCCAACGTGACGATTGACGCGCAGCCAATTGCACCCTATCTCGCGCGGATGGTCAAAAAGGCATCAACATCGGCTCCCTCCCAGCGCATGCTCCGCGTCGGCGAACGTGTGCGCCACGAGATCGCGGCTCTGCTCTCGCGCAACGAGATCATCGATCCGCTGCTCGAAACCGTTACCGTCACGGTTCCCGAAGTGCGCATGACACCCGATCTCAAGCTCGCCAATGTCTACGTCATGCCCCTTGGCGGGGAAAATGCCGAGGACGTGGTGTCCGCGCTCAATACCCACGCCAAGTTCATCCGTGGCCGCGTCACCCCGGCGCTCGATCTGAAATACGCGCCCCAGTTCCGCTTTTTTGTCGACAAGACGTTCGACGAATATGGCCGCATCGACGCGATTCTGCGCTCGGAACGCGTGCAGCGCGATCTGGCGAGCGACGACGACAGCGAAGACTGAATAAAGGACGTGCAGTGAGCCAAGCTCAAAAAAAGCGCGTCAAGCGCGACCTGTCCGGCTGGCTTGTGTTCAACAAGCCCTATGACATGAGCTCCACCGAAGCGGTAGGCAAGCTGCGCTGGCTCTATGGCGCCAAAAAAGCCGGTCACGCCGGCACGCTCGATCCGCTGGCCACCGGCATCCTTCCCATCGCTTTCGGTGAGGCCACAAAGACCGTGCCCATCGTCCAGGACGGCACCAAGGTCTATCATTTCGATATCGTCTGGGGCCAGGCCACCTCAACCGACGATATCGAGGGCGAGGTGATCGCCACCTCCGATGTTCGCCCCACCGAACAAGCGCTCGAGGCCGTCCTGCCGCGGTTTATCGGATTGATCACCCAGATCCCGCCCGCCTTTTCGGCCATCAGGATCGGCGGCGAGCGCGCCTATGATCTGGCCCGCGCCGGCCACACCCTCGAAATGCCGTCCCGCGAGGTCGAAATCGACGCCCTCGAAGTGATCGCGCACGCCCCCGAGCGCAGCAAACTCTCGGTCACCTGTTCCAAGGGCACCTATGTTCGCGCCCTGGCCCGCGACATTGCCGAGGCGCTCGGAACCAGGGGCCATGTCGGCGCTTTGCACCGCGCCCGGGTGGGCAATTTCTCCGATGCTGACGCCGTTACCCTCGAAACGATCGAATCCGTAGAGCTTCCGGCTCGCGATGGCTTGCTGCTGCCCGTTGCCGCCGGGCTGGCCGATCTGCCCGAAATCCGTCTCGATGCCCGACAGGCCGCAACCATAAGGCTTGGAAACCCGGTGCTGTTGACCGGCCGCGACGCCCCCATCGCCCTTGACGAGGCATGGGCATCGCTCAAGGGCGAGGCGGTGGCGCTCGGCTTTGTCCAGGCGGGCCAGTTCAAACCCAGGCGGGTTATTCTGGGCTGAGGGGATCGGGGCCCGCGCGGGGGCTCTTTACCCTCTCTCTGTGACAGGCTAAAGGTTTGCGGGTCCATAAGGATCGGCCACTCGACAATGTCTCAATCCGCCCCGCAGAACGAGAGCCATCCGGCCGAATCCGAGGAGCGGAAAACGCCGCGTAGCGGTCCGCTTTCAATTCCGATTATCTTCTATCTCGCCTTTCTGGTTGCCGTCGTCGTCCTGCCCGCCACGGCGTTCACCGCGGTGCTTTTGGCCCGCCACAACGTTGCCCAGGAAGAAACCGTCCAGACCTTTACCGTTGCAACGGCCCGCTCGGTCCTCCAGTCGGTCGAGCGCGAGATTGCAGGCATGATCACCACCCAAAGGGTGCTCATGAGCATCGAGGCGCTCAATGCGGGCAATCTGGCCGAATTTCACGAGCACGCCCAGACGGCGCTGGCCGGCACGGGCTCGTATTTCATCATTGCCGACGATCAGTTCAACCAGTTGCTCAACACCCGTGTCGAATACGGCGTGCCGTTGACTCAGGTGACCGAACGTCAATCCGTACGTCGGGCCCTCGAAACGCCTGATGCTGTGGTGTCGGACATCTTTTTCGGTCAGACCGCACAGGAATACGTGTTCAACGTGGTGCGCCAGCGCCCCGGCATCATCCCGCCCCAACTCGCCATTCTCACCCAGAATGCCTCGTCCCTTTCCAACGCCCTGCTCACGCGCGAATTGCCCCAGGGCTGGCACGTGGCGCTTGTCGATTCCAACAATACGGTCCTTGCGGCCTCCGAGGACGCGGCCCGTATCGGCGAACCCCTGTTCATTCCGTTGCGCGAGGACGCGGGCGGAACACGATGGATCGATACAACAATCTCGGGCGAGGACTACAAGACCATCACCCAGTATTCGATTCTGACCGGATGGTATGTGGTCGCCTGGGCACCCTCTTCGATGGTCACCGAGCCTCTGCGCACAACGCTTTTGTGGCTTCTCGCCGGGGCGCTGGTCATTGTCGTGCTGGCCGGTTTTGCCGCCTCGCTCATCGGCCGTCAGATTGCCTCCTCTGTGCGCGGGCTCGCCCGTCAGGCCCGTGCCATGGGCGCCGGCCAGGAGATCGTCGCCATTCCCTACCCGGTTCAGGAACTGGCAACCGTGTCTGAGGCACTGGCCGACGCCGGGGCCAAGCGGCGCCAGGCCGAGACCGAATCGCGGTTTTTGATGCGCGAGGTGGCGCATCGCTCCAAAAACCAGCTCACCGTCATTTCGGCCATGGCCAAGCAGACGGCGCGCGGCGCCGCCGATGTGGAAAAATTCGTCGAGAACTTCCAGAACCGGCTTTATGGCCTGGCCCGGTCCACCGATCTGCTTTTGACCCACGGCACCCAGGGAATCGGGTTGCGCGATCTCTTTCGGACCCAGATCGATCCTTTCCGTCCAGAAGATCCCTCGCGCGTGGTCAAGACCGGGGTCAATGTCTATCTCAACGTCCAGGCGGCACAGGTTCTGGGCATGGCTGCCCATGAACTGGCCACCAACGCCTCCAAATACGGCGCGTTTTCTCGCGATGGCGGCAAGCTCACCGTCAACTGGAACCGGGCCGGCGGGGACAGATTACATCTGGTCTGGCGCGAAACCGTGCCCGGTTTCACCCCGCCTGCCGATCACAAGGGGTTCGGCACCGTCGTGCTTCAGACCATGGTTGCCGGCGCGCTCAAGGCCGATGTCGAGCGCACCGTGCACGAGGACGGCATCGAATGGACGTTTTCCATCCCGCTCGAACAGATCGACCCCGACCGTGACACCCCCGATACCGACGAGCCTGAAGCGGGACTCTGATCGGCCCGTAAACGAGAAAAAACTTCTCATTTGCCCCCCGATACCCTATATGGGCGCCAGCAAAAGGGTTTCCCTTTGTGCATAAAATGGCCATTCCTGGACGGCATCCCGGTATTGGCGTCACGCAACTCCTTGTTTTGAAAGGGATTTTACGATGTCGATTACTGCTGAGCGCAAAGCTGAGCTGATCAAGGATTATGCAACGAAGGCTGGCGATACCGGGTCTCCGGAAGTTCAGGTCGCCATCCTGACCGAGCGGATCACCAACCTCACCGAACATTTCAAGAGCCACGGCAAGGACAATCACTCGCGCCGCGGTCTTCTGAAAATGGTTGCGACCCGCCGTTCGCTTCTCGACTATGTCAAGCGCGGCGACCAAGCGCGGTACCAGAGCCTGATCGAACGGCTCGGCATCCGCCGCTAGAGCAATTGACGGGGGGTCGGCGCCATTTGCTGACCCCTTGTCGTATCGCCTGCCGGCAATGGGGCCGGCAAGCGCAAACTGCCGGAAGCGCCCTTTGGGGGCATGGCAGGATCGCCGGAGGCTCCGGTCACTTCTCAACGGAAGCTTGAGCCTCTCGCCGTCTTGTCCATGTTCCGGAACTTGAGGGACGCCTCTGGCGCCACCTGCGACGCGATCCGCCCGATGCCGCTTGGAAGCGCGTCGGCGGCTCCTCGCACAAGAAGGAATGTCTCATGACACTCAATTTCGACCACCACAAAGTCGAGCTCGACTGGGGCGGACAACCCCTCACGCTCGAAACCGGCAAGATCGCCCGTCAGGCCGATGGCGCCGTGCTCGCCACCCTGGGCGAAACCGTGGTTCTGGCCACCGTCGTTTCCGCCAAGACGCCAAAGGCCGGCATCGATTTCTTCCCGCTGACCGTCAACTACCAGGAAAAGTATTTTGCCGCCGGCAAGATCCCCGGTGGGTATTTCAAGCGTGAAGGCCGCCCCACCGAGGCCGAAACGCTGACCTCGCGCCTGATCGATCGCCCGATCCGCCCTCTGTTCCCCGCCGGGTACAAGAACGAGACCCAGGTCATCATCACCGTGCTTCAGCACGACATGGAAAACCAGCCCGACGTGCTCGCCATGGTCGCGGCTTCAGCGGCGCTCACCATTTCGGGCGTGCCCTTCATGGGCCCCATCGGCGCGGCCCGCGTCGGTTATGTCGATGGCGAGTATGTTTTGAACCTGCCCATCGACCGTCGCGATGATTCCAAGCTCGACCTCGTGATGGCTGGCACTGCCGACGCCGTCCTGATGGTGGAATCGGAAGCCAAGGAGCTCTCCGAGGACGTCATGCTCGGCGCCGTCATGTTTGGCCACCAGCAGAGCCAGAAGGTGATCGATGCGATCATCAAGCTCGCCGAACTGGCCGCCAAGGAGCCCCGCGAATTCGAACCCGCCGATATGAGCGCGCTCGAAACCGAAATGCTCGCGCTGATCGAAAGCGATCTGCGTGACGCCTACAAGAACACCGACAAGATGGCGCGCTACGACGCCGTCGACGCGGTCAAGGCCAAGGTCAAGGCTCACTTCATCCCCGAAGAGGGCGAAGCGGCCTACACCCCCGAACAGGTCGGCGCCGTGTTCAAGTCGCTCCAGGCCAAGGTCGTGCGCTGGAACATTCTCGACACCAAGACCCGGATTGACGGTCGCGACCTCGAAACGGTCCGCCCGATCGTGTCCGAAGTCGGCGTCCTGCCCCGCACTCACGGTTCGGCCATCTTCACTCGCGGTGAAACCCAGGCGCTGGTCGTTGCGACGCTCGGTACGGCGGACGATGAGCAGTTCATCGATTCGCTCGAAGGTACCTACAAGCAGAACTTCCTGCTCCACTACAACTTCCCGCCCTATTCGGTCGGTGAAGCCGGTCGCATGGGTTCGCCCGGACGCCGCGAAATCGGCCACGGCAAGCTTGCCTGGCGCGCCATCAACCCGGTCCGCCCCTCGGCCGAGGAATTCCCCTACACCCTGCGTGTGGTCTCCGAAATCACCGAATCCAACGGTTCGTCTTCCATGGCAACCGTGTGCGGCACCTCGCTGGCGCTGATGGATGCGGGCGTTCCCATGAAGAAAGCCGTCGCCGGCATCGCCATGGGCCTGATCCTGGAAGGCGAAAAATTCGCCGTGCTGTCCGATATCCTGGGTGACGAAGATCACCTCGGCGACATGGACTTCAAGGTTGCGGGCACCCATGACGGCGTGACCAGCCTGCAGATGGACATCAAGATTGCCGGCATCACCGAAGAGATCATGAAGATCGCTCTGGGCCAGGCCAAGGATGGGCGCAAGCACATCCTCGAGGAAATGGCCAAGGCCATCGACACGGCCCGTTCGGAAGTGGGCGAGTTCGCCCCGCGCATCGAAACGCTCAAAATCCCGACCGACAAGATCCGTGAAGTGATCGGCACCGGCGGCAAGGTGATCCGTGAGATCGTCGAAAAGACCGGCGCCAAGATCAACATCGAAGACGATGGCACCGTCAAGGTCTCGTCCTCGGACGGCAAGCAGATCGATGCGGCCATCAAGTGGATCAAGTCGATCACCGACGAGCCCGAAGTGGGCGAAGTCTATCAGGGCACCGTGGTCAAGACCGCCGATTTCGGCGCGTTCGTGAACTTCTTTGGTGCAAAGGACGGCCTCGTGCACATCTCCCAGCTCGCCGAAGAGCGCGTGGGCAAGACCACCGACGTCGTCAAGGAAGGCGACAAGGTCTGGGTCAAGCTTTTAGGCTTCGACGAGCGCGGCAAGGTTCGCCTTTCCATGAAGGTCATTGATCAGGAGACCGGCAAGGAAAAGGCCAAGGAAGACGAAGCCGCCGAATAAGCGGCCAGCGTTTCTCCCAAGCGATCAGCCCGGCGCCCCGAAAGGAGCGCCGGGTTTTTTCATGTCGCGAGCAAAAAAATCGTGATGAGATGTCGGCAGGGCGTGTTGGGCAACGTCCTGGCAACAGACACGCATCCAAGGGAGAGAAAAATGCGCTTCATGGTGATGATAAAGGCCTCCGCCGACAGCGAGGCCGACGTCGAGCCCCAGGAGGGCCTGCTGCTCGAAATGGGCAAATACAACGAGGATCTGGTCAAGGCCGGTATCATGGTCGATGGCGCGGGCCTGATGTCGACGTCAAAAGGCGCTCGCGTTCAGGTCGCTGATGGAAAGCCCATCGTCACCGACGGCCCCTTTGCCGAAATCAAGGAAGTGATCGCCGGGTTCTGGATCTGGAACTGTTCTTCGCTGCAGGAGGCCATCGACTGGGTTGCAAAATGCCCCATCGCCCATGGACAGGACCGTTTCGAAATCCGCCAGATGCACGAGCTTGAAGATTTCGCCACCGAAGGCGAAGGCTATGAGCAACACAAGAAGGTTGAAGCCGAACTCGCGGCGCAAAAATCCGGGGGTTAGACAAACCGAAATGAAAAAGACCCATTCCGGCTCGTGCCATTGCGGTGCCATCCGTTTCACCGCCCCCATCGATCTCGATGAGGGAATCCGCAGATGCAATTGTACCTATTGCTTCAAGACCGGCTATCGCAAAGCCTTCGTCTATGGCGATTCGGTCATCGTGACCGAGGGTGAAGCCCGTATCGGCCACTACGCTGCCGACCCGTCCTCATGGCCACAGGGCACCATTGATCACATGTTCTGCACGAAATGCGGCACGCAGGTTTTCTCGCGCGGCTATCTCGAATTCGAGCCCTTCAACGGCTGGTTCCACGCCGTCAACGTCTCGACTCTCGACGATGTGACGCCCGAAGAACTCGATGCCACCCCGATCCTCTACGAGGACGGCCTGCACGACCGGCAAATGCAGGCGCCTTCAGTCACAGCTTATCTCTAGGGCGGGACTTAAAGCGGCGACCGCCCCTCGGGCAAAACGCGATGCGGTGGCGTGTGGCCGTCGAGAAAGGTGCGGATATTGACGATCACCGTCTCGCCCATCTCGATCCGCGCTTCGAGCGTTGCCGAGCCCATATGCGGGGTCAGCATCACCTTGTCGGCCCGCGCCAATTCGAGCAGCTTGGGGTTCACCCCCCTCTTGTGCTCGAAGACATCCAGCGCCGCACCCGAAAGGTGCCCTGAAGCCACAAGATCGGCCAGCGCGTCCTCGTCCACCAGTTCGGGACGGGAAATGTTGACCACGAACGCCCCGGGCTTGAGCCGTTTCATCCGGTCCGCTGAAAGGATGTCGACGGTATCGCGCGTATGGGGCGTGTGCAGCGAAATGATATCGACATGCTCGACCATCTCGTCGAGCGAGGCCCAATAGGTCGCCCACAGCGATTCCTCGATCTGGGGGGCTTTTCGAGTCCGCCCGCAATAATGGATGGAAAGTCCGAACGCCCTCGACCGCCGTGCCACCGCGGTGCCGATCCGACCCAGCCCCACGATCCCCAGCGCCTTGCCGCCCAGCCGCCGGCCCAGCATCCAGGTTGGCGACCAGCCCGGCCATGTCCCGTCCTTGAGCAGCACCCGAGCGCCCTCGGTCACCCGGCGCGGCACGCACAGCATCAGCGCCATCGCCATGTCGGCGGTGTCCTCGGTCAGAACCGAGGGCGTGTTGGTTACGGTTACTCCCGCCGCATGGGCCGCTTCGATGTTGATGTTGTCGAATCCGTTGCCGAACTGGGCGATCAGTTTGACGCCCGCAGGCATCTGGGCGATGAAACCCGAATCGATGCGGTCGGTGATCGATGAGACCAGAACCTCGGCCCCCTTGAGCGCGCTCAGCAGAGCCGTCGAATCGAGTGGAGCGTCGCTCTGGTTGAATGTGACGTCGAACAGCGCCGCCATGCGCGCCTCGACCGGCTCGGGCAGGCGGCGGGAAACGACGATTTTGGCCCGGTCCCGGGTCACACGATCACCATTATTGCAGACTAGCTCCGGCACCGGTTCTCTATGATTTTCAGCGCGCATTAAGATCGCGCGATTACTGTTAGGGAAAAAGCGCCGTGCTGCAAAGTCCTGCCGCGCACGCCGGCGCAGCGTTCAGCCTGTTCAATGAGTAAAATCGTGCGCCCTTTCATCTCCCTTCGCCTGCTTTTGGTGTTGGCTCTGGCCCTTGGCACCCCGGCGTTGTCGGTCACCCCGCTCCTCGCCCAGAATGCGCAGGTTGGCGCCTCCAGCGGCCTGCCCATCCCGCGCTTTGTTTCCATGCGCAACGCCCCCACCAATGTCCGCGTCGGGCCGGGCACCAATTATGATATTGCCTTTACCTTTCTGCGCCCCGGGGTTCCCGTCGAAATCACGGCCGAATTCGACACATGGCGCCGCATTCGCGATGTGGAGGGCGATGAGGGCTGGGTTCACCAGAACCTGGTTGTCGGCGACAGGACGGCCCTCGTCGCTCCCTGGCAGGCTGAAGGTCCAATTGCCCTGCGCGTATCCGCCAGCCCCGAATCGGCCATCCGCGCCTGGCTTTCTCCAAAAATGCTGGTCTCGGTGCGCACCTGTACCGGCACGGCCTGCGAAATCCGCCTCAGCCACACCGGCCCCGATGGCCGCACGAGCTCATATCAGGGTTTTGTCGCCCAGCAGACGCTCTGGGGTGTCTATGAAGGCGAAGTCTTCGACTGAGACAATTGTGGGGGGCCGGAGCCCAACCACCTCATGCCCACAGACCCTATTGGGTGCGCTTGACCCGAACGATCACATCCACATGGGTCACTTTCATGCCCTCTGGCGCATCGGGAATGCCGGCGATCTTGATCGAATCGGACGGAATGTCCTCGATCCGCTGCTCATCCTCGATAAAGAAGTGATGGTGGTCGGTTGTGTCGGTATCGAAATAAGACCGCGCCGCATCCACTGAAATCTCGCGCAACAGCCCGGCCTGCCGGAACTGGTGCAGCGAATTGTAGATCGTGGCCAGCGAAACCGAAACGCCCGCGCCCTCGGCCTCCGAATGGAGCTGCTCGGCGTTGACGTGCCGGTGCGGACCGGAAAACAGAAGCTCGGCCAGCGCGAGCCGCTGGCGGGTGGGCCGCAGCCCGGCCATGCGCAGCACGGCCATAAGGCAGGGGCCGCGTGAGGGATGCGCCTCGGCCCTAATCGTTGCAGTCATTGGCTCTTTTAGCGTTTGGAATTGCCATTGTTGGGCCGGACTATACCGGTCGGGGCACCCCGACACAAGAACGCTCCCGGCCTGCCGCTTTCATGCCAGCGGCACCGATCTTCAAACCTTTGAAAACAAAGAATATATTGAAAAATTCCTTGCCCCGGGAACGTCGGCTGCGGGCTCGGTGTTATCCACCGCCACCACTTGAAAGTGATGGCGCCGGCCCGGTTCTGATTGCCAAGGGTCAGCCAAGGGGTCTAGACTCCACAGTGCCCGTCAGAGCTTGGGTGCAGATGAGGTTGGCTCCCGTGCCGGGCATCCGAAACCAGACCAAGAGGCCATCATGAGCTTGCGCGTATCTGGCAAAAACATGGACGTGGGAGAAACGCTCCGCGGCACCGCCACCGATCGGATCGATGCCGTGGTCGGCAAATATTTCGATGGAGGATATGACGGTCATCTGACCCTCGAGCCCGAAGGCATCGGGTTCAAGGCCGATTGCATGATTCATCTCGATACCGGCGTCGTCCTGCAGGCGACGGCCTCTGCCAACGATGCCATAGCGGCCTATGAGGATATGGCCACCCACATCGAAAAGCGCCTGCGGCGCTACAAGCGCAAGCTCAAGAACCACAGGCGCAGCGCCAACGGCAATGGGGCAGGCGATGGCTATTCGGCCTATGTGCTGGCCGCGCCCGATGACGATATCGAACTCGACGAGGATTTCGCACCCCCCGTCATAGCCGAGGCGACCTCCAATCTGCGCACCATGAGCGTGGGCGAGGCCGTCATGGAGCTCGATCTGTCACAGTCCGATGTAATTGTCTTCCGGCACGCTGGACATGGGGGCATGAATGTGGTTTACCGCCGGGCCGACGGGAACATTGGATGGATCGATCCGGCCTTGTCGCAAACATGACGCGCATTGGCGCGTTTCCGGCAAAGGGTGCATGCCGCCCTTTCGGTCCGGAAGCGCGCCGGACACACCGCCCGCCGACCATTGTATAGGACGATGGAAAAGGCGTGGGCTTGAGACGAGATTGTCAGCGGTCATAAAGAGAAACGTCACCCAAAAGGTTTGTTAAATGGAACTTGCTGACATCCTGTCGCAGGATTCGATCATTGCCTGCGCTAAGGTCGCGAGCAAACGCCAGCTCCTCCAACTTCTGGCTGATCGTGCGTCTGAACTTGTCGGTATCGATTCGCAGGTGATCTTCGAGACCCTGCAGAACCGCGAACAGCTGGGATCGACCGGCCTGGGCAATGGCATCGCCATCCCCCACGGCAAGATCAAGGGCCTGCCCTGCGTCACGGCGGTCTTCGCCCGCCTTGCCCAACCCATCGATTTCGATGCGGTCGACGATCAGCCTGTGGATCTTGTCATGATGCTCCTGGCCCCCGAAGGCTCGGGCGCCGATCATCTCAAGGCCCTCAGTCGCGTCGCGCGCCTGTTGCGTGCCGATGGTGTGGTCGACCGCCTCCGCGCCACCAAGGACGGAACCAAGTTGCGCGATATTCTCACCACGCCGTCCGAAGCCATCAACGCGGCCTGATCTCCGCGCTTTGGCACGTGATACCAATAAGGCCGCCCTTTGGGGCGGCCTTTCGATTTCGGTGTGAGGCATCTGCCGCCCTGGAGTTTGTCCAGCAAAACCGCTTCCACCTTTGCTGGACAAGCTCTAGTAGCCGTAGAGCATGTATTCAGGCAGCGGCACCGTTCCCTCTTCGATCACCGGCTCTATGGCCCGGCATTCCGGCTCGCGCGCCAGCGTATCGGCCATCTTGCGCGCCGTCTCATTGGCGCCCGGATTGCCGGTTGCCACCACATAACCCACGATGCACCCCTGCCAGGCTTCGATCAGCCCCACCTTCTGGACGAGCAGCACCTCGATGGGCGCGTCCCGCTCGGGCGCGGCCACGAACCAGCGCTGTATGGTGGCCAACGGGATCTGCCGCTCCCCCTCGCTCAACACCCGCCATTCGATCACATCGTGCGGCGTGCCCGTATCGACAAAGCTTGCCCAGCGCGAGACCAGCTCGCCCTGCGGGGGAAACCCGAAATAAAGGCTGTGATTGTCCCCCATTGTCTGGAGCAACACAGGATAGCCGCCATAACCGGGGCAAACCGCCTGCCGCGGTATTCCCGTGTCCGCCTCGCCCGGCGCAAACATGACGCACCGGGTTGCGTCGAAATCGGTATAGACGCTCTCGATGGTCTGGGCCGACGCCCCGGCCATGCCCAAAAGCATAGCCATCACCGCAAGTCCAATCCGCTTCATGGCTCCCTCCACAGCGCTTCTCGAGCATGGATAACAGTTTTCAGGCACAAAAGCCCGGCCAACCTGCGTGATACCAAAAAGGGCCATCCCATGCGGGACGGCCCTTTTTCGTTTAGCGCTTCCAGCTGTCGTTATAGAATACGACGCGGTAGCCGTCAGGATCCTCAAACGTCACGCCTTCGGCGTCCCACCATGGGTTGAAGGATTTGACCGGCGCATAGCCCGCAGCTTCCATGCGGTCGCGCGCCTGCTCGTAGGCGGTTTCGTCTGGCAGGTAAAAGACCAGCAGATTGTCCTCGGTCGGCGCGCGTCCGGCCCTATGGCCATGCGCGCGGGTAAATTCGAGGTGATAGGGCGCGCCAGACCCGCCCAGGATTATGCCATCGAATCCGTTATGTCCCTCGAAACGGGACAAAAGTTCAAATCCCATCCCGTCGCGATAGAAATGCAGGAGCGCGTCGATGTTGTCGGTTGGGCGGGCGACACGCAGCACCGGCGCGCTCTTGGCAGGCTCATTCATGGCTAATGCAATGTCGCCAACTGCACCTCGTGGCCGTCGATCCAGTCCATGATCGCTTCTTCGGTGTCGGCGATCAGAACGGGAGCGCCGTCGGCACTCATGAGCAATTCCAGGCGTTGTTCGGCAGGCGCCATGGCGGCCTGGGGGATAAACTCGGCCAGTTCGCCCGCGTCCATCTGCTTGCGGAACACGATGTCCCCGGCGCCCAGTGCTGCGAACTGTGCGGCGGTCAGCGTCTTGAGCGGTTCGGCCTCGACACCCAGATGGGCGTCAGTGAACGCTGTCTTTTCAATGGGCTTGTTCATAACGCATACCTCTCTACTCGACCGAACGGATCTCGATACGGCGGGTCACGGTCTCGGTGACGGGCCGGTATACGGTGATAACGAGGAGGCCGTCTTTCAGTTCGGCACCCTCTATCCTCATGCCGTCGGCAAGCAGGAAAGTGCGCTGAAACTGCCGTGCGGCGATGCCGCGATGCAGATATTGGCGCGCACCGTCTTCAGTCTGCCGGCCCCGCACGATCAGCTGATTATCCTCTCCAATCACTTCCAGATCGTTACGAGAAAATCCGGCGACCGCAATGGCGATCGAATAGGTTTCATCCCCGGCTTCGGCGGTCATCCGCTCGATATTGTAGGGAGGATAGCCTTCGGAGGCCCGTGCAAGCCGGTCGAAACGCTCTTCGAACGCATCAAAGCCCAGAAGAAAAGGGGCGGAAAACAGCGATACCCGTGTCATCGGTCGTTCATGTCCTTGATACCAAGCAACATCGCAACTTTGAACCTGCTTCAGGCTTCATCGTCGCTTGGCTATGATATGGGGCGTCGGACCTTGCGTTCAAGGTGGCCATCCTTCTATTGTCCGCGACTGCAAATTGGACTGGGATGGCAGCATGATGCGCGAGCAGTTGTTGTATTTGAGCGGACCGGCTCGCGCGATCGTGATGGCGATTGTCGCCGTTGTTTTTTCCTGTTCGCTTGGCCTTGTGGCCTATCTGCTGTGGATTCATCCCACTGGCAACGAGAACATCGTTGTGGCGAGCATATCGCTCGCCAACACTGCTGCAACCGCAATAGGCTTCCTCGTCGTCCTGCTCATGTCCCGCGTATCGGTTGATGTCGAGGGACTCAAAAAAAGCACCGACCGCTTCATGCTCGAGGAACTGCCCGACGCCTTCAAGGCCGTGGACTATGGCGTTCCACCCATCGGTACGGCCGAAGCGCCCTCGATTCAAAGCGCCAGCAATGTAAAAACCGCTTTCAGTTATGTGCGCGGTACCAGCATGGCGCGCTACGAGGTTGAAGCATTCGGTATGGTCCAACACGTTACGGTCATGCTCAATGTTCGGCGTATCGTCGTCGCCTATGCCTTCCCCCCGACCTACAGGATTGAAGATCAGGAGATCCGACAGGCCTTCGAATATGCCGAGAAAGGTGCGCAGCACGCCGGCTACCAGACGGAGTGGCGGATGATGGGCTCCGGGGAGCAGCGACACCTCGAATTCCGGGCGTTGGTGAATTTGCCCCAGGACTTCTTGACCCATTCGGCCGAACGGCTCTTCTGGAGCAACGACATGGCCATAATGACAAGGTCAGTGCTCAAATCACGCGAAACCTATGAAAGCGGGCCCTTGGTCACGGATGCCGAGCCTTCAGGTCGGGATGGACAGACCGAAGGTCCGATGGAGTGATCGGATCCGTCTCGGCCACGCACCCCATCGCCACGAGCGATTGGTGCATGGCGGTGTCGAGCGGCGTGCGCGGCTCGGCGCCGAGCAGTTCGACAAGCCGCGTGTTGTCCATCCGCATCGGATGGCGCCAGACCGCCGCGATATCGGCCGCCTCGCGCGCAAATCCCCCGAACGGTGCCAGAAGGTGCATCGCCCACCAGGGAAAGCGATAGACCGGCAGCTTGCGTCCCACCTGCCGCTCGATGGCCTCGATCATCACCGTCCCGCTCTCATCGTAAATACCCTCGAACTGCAGCCGCTCGAACGGGCGCAAGGCCTCAGGGCGCTCGAGCAGCAACGCGAAGGCCTGAGCGAGATCGGGCAGATACGCCCAGCTGTGCCCCGCACCGCGTGCGACATTGATGATGCGCCGCACCGGCTTACCGGCCGCCACCATGCCCTGGGCGAACCAGCTCGATCGGGCACCCGGCCCGAAAAAGTCCCCGGCCCGCAGAATAAGGCTTTCCACCTCAGGAGCCGCCCGCTCCAGCCGGGCCTCGAGCTCCGCACGGATACGGCCCTTGAAGCTTTTCGGGGTCTGCGGGCTTGTCTCGCTCAGCACCGGTGTGTGCGCAGGATCGAAATTATAGACAGTGCCCGGCAGCACCACCCGCGCCCCCACATCCCGCGCCGCGGCGATGGTGTTGTCGATCATCGGCAACACCAGCTCGCCCCAGTTTCTGTAACCCGGCGGGTTGACCGCGTGCACGATGGTCGAAACCCCTTGCGCCGCGCCGATCACATCCGCCCGGTTCATGGCATCGCCGGCCACCCAGTCGATTCCAGCCACCCCGCTGCGCCGCGCCACATCGAGGTTCCGCGCCAGCCCGCGCACCGTCCAGCCCTTGCCGATCAGGGCTGTGGCGATGGCGCCGCCCACCCCGCCCGTGGCCCCCAGAACCAATGCCGTCCTTTTTTCCGTATCCATGATCGAAATCCTTCGTCTGCGTTTGCGATGGACGAAAGATGGGCTCGGCAGGCCTAAAAATAAATTGGCAAAACTTGGAGTATCGCCTACAAAAAACTTATGAAGCAGACGATCAACTGGGACGACCAGCGCATCTTTCTTGCCGTGCTTGAGCAAGGCAGCCTTTCGGGTGCGGCGCGACGGCTTGGTCTGTCCCATCCCACGGTGCGCAGCCGCATCGAGGCGCTCGAGGCCGATCTGGGCACCGTACTGTTCACCCGCTCGATGACCGGGCTCACGCCCACCGAGGCGGCGGAAGCCCTGCGCGAACCCGCCCATGCCATGGCCATTGCATCGGATGTCTTTATGCGCCGTGCTTCGGCACCCTTCGGAGAAATCGCCGGCATCGTGCGGCTGAGCGTGCCCGAATTTATGGGAATCGAAGTCATTCCTGCGATGCTCGAGACCCTCAGGGTGTCGCACCCGGCCATTCGCATCGAGTTGTCATTGTCCAATCAGCGGGCCGATCTGTTGAGCCAGGAGGTCGATCTTGCCGTCCGCACCGTCGCGCCCGACCAGCAGGCGCTTCTGGCCCGCAAGGTCGCGACCATCCCTTTGGGCATGTTTGCCAGTCACGCCTATGTGGCGCGGCGCGGCCGGCCCGAAACGCTCGAGGATCTGGCCAACCATGACATGATCGGGCCCGACCGCGATCCGCTTGATCTTGAATTTGCCCGGCGCCTGGGGCTGACCTTTGCGCTCAACCGCATGGTGCTGCGCACCGACAGCCATCCCGCCCAGATCGCCGCCGCCCGGGCCGGCGTGGGCATCGCCGTGGCACAGGTCCCGCTGTGCGAGGCCGACCCGCGCCTTGTGCGCATCCTGCCCGATTACGCGCCAGTGCAAATGGGCACCTGGATCGTGACCCACGAAAACCTGGCCCGCGTACCCCGCGTCCGCGCCGCGTTCGATACGCTCGTTGCCGGTTTCCATGCAATGATGCGCAAGCCGTCATAGGCCCAACGCAACCAGTTCGCCCCTTTGCGCGTTATTGGAACGTCCTATTGGGGACGATCATTAACAATGCTGTTGTGGGGTTAAAATGGACGAAATGGGAATTAGCTGGCTTGCAGCCATCATCATCGGCGGTCTGGCCGGGTGGGCAGCCTCGGCCATCATGAAGACAGGGACGGGAATCTTTCTCAACATCGTTCTCGGCATCGTCGGCGCAGCGCTTGCCAGCTTTTTGTTTGGCCTGATCGGAATTCCATTCGGAAACGGCTGGTTCGGTTACCTGATCGCCGGTCTGATCGGCGCGTGTATTCTCATCGCGCTCGTCAGGGCCGTCCGACGGTAAAACGATTTTCATAATGCGATATCTCGACCGGCGCCTTGCCCAAGGTGCCGGTTTTTGCTGCGGGCCGTAGATATACGCATGGTCAACGCCCATAGGCCGCCAAAGAGAACTTGGTAGCGTTTTGTCCCGTATTTTTCCCCCGATGACCGGCACAAAGGGGGATTTCATGCCAAACGGCCGCCGTCGGTTCCTGGCGTGCACCTGGCAGGACCAGGCGGGCACCTCCGCCGTCGAATTTGCCCTGATCGCGCCCATCTTCCTGCTGCTTTTGTTCGGCGCCATTGGCTATGGCATTTATTTTGGCGCCGCCCACTCGGTCCAGCAACTGGCCGCCGATGCGGCCCGCGCGGCGGTGGCCGGGCTCTCGGGAGCTGAGCGCACCGCCCTCGCCACCGCCTTCCTCGCCAACAATGGCGGCTCTTATGTGCTGATCGACCCCGATCTCTTGACCATAGCGGCCGCCCCCAGCCCGTCCGATCCCGACCAGTTCCTGGTCAGCGTCAGCTATGATGCCTCGGCGCTGCCCATCTGGAATCTCCACCCCCCGCTGCCCCTCCCCGGCAAAACCATCGTCTTTGCCTCCACCATCCGCAATGGCGGGGTGTGATCGATGGGCCCGATCGCCCGCTTCCTCGCCGATGTCAGGGCCAATGTGGTCACCCTGTTCGCTGCCGGCGCGCCCGTCCTGCTCGGCCTTGCCGCCTTTGCAATCGATGAGGCCTCCCTCCATCTCGAAAAACGCCGCCTGCAATCGGTCGCCGATCTGGCTGCCATCCACGCCGCAGGCGACCCGGCCAACGCCGCCCAACAGGTGCGCCTGAGCCTGCGCGACGCCGGATACGATCCCCTCCCCGAAACGATCATCGTTCAGACCGGTCACTACGCTCCCGATCCCTCTCTTGCGCCCGCCGAGCGTTTTGCTCCCGATACCGGCCCCATAAATGCGGCCCGCGTCACCCTGCGGCGCGAGGGCACCGTCCATTTCGCGTCGCTTTTCGGCTTTCCGCCGCCTCTCATCGGTGTCGTGGCCACCGCCAGCGCCACCCCCATGGCCGGCTGGTCCATCGGCTCACGCCTCGCCAGCCTCAATGGCGGCGTCCTCAACGCCGTGCTGGGTGGCCTGTTGGGCACCGAGTTGTCGCTTTCGCTGCTCGACTATAACGCCATCGCCGATGTCGATATTTCGCTCCTCGATTTCCTTGACGCCCTGGCCGGCGAGTTGGATCTGGAGGTCGGCACCTATTCCGAACTCCTCGATGCCGATATCTCCCTTGGCGCCATCGCCGCCGCCATCGCCTCGGCTTCGGGGGGAAATGCGGTCCTTGTGCACCTGGCCGGGCGGGTCGACGAAACACTCAGCGTAGACATGGCCCGTCTCATCGTCGCCGACGGGCTGGCGGGGCTGGCGCTTGGCACCTCGGCAGCGGTCGAGGCCAGCGTCGATGCGTTGGGCCTTTTGTCGGCCGCCGCTCTGGTCGCCGATGGCAACCGCCATATCGGCCTCGAACTTGGCGCAGGCGTGCCCGGCATTGCCGGCATCGATGTGGCGCTGGTTGTGGGCGAACCGCCGGTCACCGGCTGGTTCACGCTCTCGGGCGAGGGCGATTATCTGCGCACCGCCCAGACCAGGCTTCGTCTCGACGTCTCGGTTCTGGGCAATGGCGGCGGGCTGGGTCTGCTCGACATCACCTTGCCCGTTTATGCCGAGCTTGCCCCCGCCGAGGCGCGCATGGCGTCCCTGTCCTGTCCCCCCGGTCGCCCCGATCAGGGCACCGCCACCATCGATGCAAGCCCCGGCGTGCTGCGGCTGGCCATAGGCAACACGCCCCAATCGGCGTTTCTGGATACAAAAAGCCCGCTCGAGATCGCCAAGACCCCCATCGTTTCGCTTCTGGGCGGCATCGCCCGGGTCAACGCCCGCGCCGATGTTTCAATGAGCCAGACAAGCCCCGTCCCGCTTTATTTCACGGCGCACGACGCCGCCAACGACACCATCCGCACGGCAACCACCCGGACTCCCGTTTCAAGCCTGACCGGCTCACTGATCGGCAATCTCGATCTTGAACTGGAGGTTCTTTCGATCAACCTGCTCGGCTCCCTGCTTTCGGGTGCGCTCGACGCCGTCGAAACGCTGCTTGACCCTGTCGCCATCGTTCTCGATAAGGTCCTGATCGTGCTGTTCGACGCCCTGGGCATCGGCCTGGGCGAAGTCGACGTCGCCGTCCACAGCTTCGATTGCCGCAATGCCGCCCTGGTTCAATAAGGCTCAAATCTTGGCATTACGCCTTCGCTCTCCCATTGGGATGCAGCGTTTCCCCCCGCGCCAGCATGGCGACGAATTTTTCGATATTGCGGGCCCGCGTTTCCGCCTTTTTGACCCCGTTGATCCGGAACATCAGTGCATAGAGATTGGCGCGGTTGAGCGTTTCATAAACCGCAAGCGCCTCGGGGTTGGCTCGCACCGCCGCGACAAAATCCTCGGGCATGGTGAACTCGGCCCCCGACGAATAGGCAGCGTCCCAGCGCCCATCCGCCTTTGCCGCCTCGACCTGCGCCAGCCCCGGCTCACGCATCAGACCCCCTTCGATCAGGCGTTCGGCATGACGGGTATTGATCAGGCTCCAGATCGATTTTTTCCGCCTTGGCGTAAAGCGCAGGAGATACGATTTTTCGTCGTGCTTTTTCTTGATCCCGTCGATCCATCCCCAGCACAAGCCGGCGCGCACCGCCTCCTCGTAACCGATCGTCTCGACCCCCGACCCCTTCTTGAAAAACTGCACCCAAACCTCGTCCCACGCGCCTCCATGCTGGGCCAGCCAGCCATAAAAGCTCTCGAAATCGGCAAACGGACGGATTTTTTCCGGATCGGGAATGACAGGCGGCATGACGACTCCTCTTTTCCCCAACTCTACAGAGGGGCGTTTTCCGCGCAAGTGATGGTGAACCAATGGCAGCCGGTGGGGTGGACGAGCCCATAGGCGAGGACCCCGGCCGACCATTCGGCCGCGCCGTCGCAGGCGCAACGGAGGACATAGGGTGGTTTTAGGCCGTCATGTCCGCAGTGGTGCGCGCCGTGAGACAGAAGAAGAAAATGGTGGAGCCAAGCGGGATCGAACCGCTGACCTCCTGCATGCCATGCAGGCGCTCTCCCAGCTGAGCTATGGCCCCATCGTTGGGTGGCGCAAAACGCGCCGTCCGGGTGGTTCCTCGAGTGGCTCGAGCGAACGGGCGGAACCTAGTGAGAAGTGTTTTGCGACGCAAGAGCAAAAATTGTCCGGCGTCGCAAATTTTTCATGCAGCCCCTAAAAGCCCTGTCTACCGTGTACGGTGTGCCCGTGAGGTCACATGGACGAGCCTTAGGCGAGGAGTTTTGCCTGACCCGCCTTGCGGGGCAAATCGATCCGGTGGATCGATTTGAAGGCAGAACGCCCAAGCGAGCTATGCTCGCGGGCTGGGGCGATCGTTCGCCGCGCCGTCGCAGGCGCAGCTAAGGGCATAGCGCGGTTTTAACGCGTCATGCCCGAAGCGGTGCGCGCCGTGAGACAGAGAAACCTCTACCGCTCGTCGTCGTCCACATCCACTTCGATGCCGATATCGTCATCGTCGTCATCTTCTTCGAGGAAGGTGTCGTCGTCATCCCCGCCCAGTTCTTCGTCGACTTCGACGTCTTCGACTTCGGGGATATCGTCCTCGTTGTCGTCATCATCGTCGTCGTCGGCATTGGTTTCCGCGTCATTGAGCGAAATGACCTCGGCGCCCGCTTCCTTGGCGGCGACATCGACGTCGGCTTCCTCGACCTCGGCTTCCTCTACAACCTTGTCGGCCCTGCGCTCCTTGGCGCCAAACTTGGCGGCAGACTTTTCCTGAGCGGCTTCGAAAAAGCTCACGGGATAGGATTTGCCGGTATAGGGCGAGACCACCGGGTCCTTGCCCAGATCGTAAAATTTCTTGCCCGTCACCGGGCATGTCCGCTTGGTACCGCGTTCGTCACTGGCCAAGGCAATTCCCCATTCATCTGCTGCTGTAGGGTTGGTATTTCGAGCGCCCCGGAAAAACGCTACCGGGTTTTCATAGAGGGGCGCAACAGGCATAAAGTGCGGGCGCAACACCCTCTCTCAATAAGGGCGGCCACGTTGGGGTTCGGTTAGCGTGAAATTTTCGCTGCTGTCAAACGCAAAATGTTACCGGCGCCGCCGCAATTGGCAGGCAGAAGCGATCATGCTAAGCCCGACCTCGTTTTTACCCTTTCCAGTCCCGGTCCGTTTGCCATGTCCCACGCCCTCCTGCCCCGTCCGCGCGCCAGCCACAATGCCGGTGCCCTTTCCGGGTCAATAAGGGTGCCCGGCGACAAGTCGATTTCCCATCGCGCCATGATGTTCGGCGCCATGGCCTTGGGCCGCACAAATGTCACCGGCCTGCTTGAAGGCGAGGATGTGCTGGCCACCGGCCGCGCCATGCAGGCGCTCGGCGCTAAGGTCGAAAAGATCGGCGAGACCTGGCACATCGACGGGCTCGGCGTCGGCGGCTTTCTCGCCCCCCAGGCCGATCTCGATTTCGGCAATGCCGGCACCGGCGTGCGGCTCACCATGGGCCTTGTCGGCGCCTATCCCTTCGTTACCCGCTTTGTGGGCGATGCCTCGCTTTCGGCCCGGCCCATGGCCCGCGTGCTCGATCCGCTGCGCGCCATTGGCGTTGAAGTCGTCGAACACCACGAAAACCGTCTGCCCATCGCACTCAAGGGCCCCACCGATCCCGTGCCGGTGCATTACCGTGTGCCCATGGCCTCCGCCCAGGTCAAATCCTGCGTGCTTTTGGCCGGCCTTGTCATCCCTGGCACGACCACGGTGATCGAGCCGATCATGACCCGCGATCACACCGAAAAGATGCTCGAAGGCTTCGGCGCCGATATTGCCATCGCAACCGATGCCGATGGCGTGCGCACCATCACCGTTGCCGGCCTGCCCGATCTCAAGGCGCAGGAATTGATCGTCCCCGGCGATCCCTCCTCGGCCGGCTTCCCGCTCGTTGCAGCCCTCATCGTGCCGGGCTCGGAAGTCACCATCGAAAACGTTCTGATGAACCCCACCCGGACCGGCCTGATCGATACGCTCATTGAAATGGGCGGCGACATCGCAATCGAAAACCGCCGCGTCTCGGGCGGCGAGGACATCGCCGATCTGCGGGTGAAACATTCGCGTTTGAAGGGCGTCTCCGTCCCCGCCTCCCGCGCCCCCTCGATGATCGATGAATACCCGGTCCTCGCCGTTGCAGCCTCTTTTGCGCAAGGCGTCACCCACATGGCAGGGCTCGAGGAGTTGCGGGTGAAAGAATCCGACCGCCTCGCCGCCGTCGCCCGCGGGCTCGAGGCCAATGGCGTTGTCTGCGAGGAGGGCCAAGATTTCCTCACCGTCACCGGCAAGGGCGCCGTCCCCGGCGGTGGCACCGTCGCCACCCACCTCGATCATCGCATCGCCATGAGCTTTCTGGTCATGGGCCTGGCCGCCGAAAGGCCCGTCACCGTCGATGACGACCGGATGATCGCGACCTCGTTCCCTAGCTTCGAGCCCGATTTCACCCGCCTTGGCGCCGGATTTTCCCAAAGCGAGGACGCCGCATGATTATCGCGGTGGATGGACCGGCGGCCTCGGGCAAGGGCACCATCGCCGCCGCGCTGGGCCGGTACTTCAACCTGCCCCATCTCGATACGGGCCTGCTCTACCGCGCCGTCGGGCTGGCGGTAAAAGCCCATATCGATGCCCCCGATATCGAGGCACGGGCCACAAAGGCCGCCCAGGACCTTGATTCGGGCGCCATCGATCCTGAATTCCTGCTCGGTGCCGAAGTGGGCGTTCTGGCCTCAAAGATCGCCGTCTTCCCCGGCGTACGCAAAGCTCTCTTTGCTTTCCAGCGCGATTTCGCCACCCAGCCGCTCGGCGCCGTGCTCGATGGCCGCGATATCGGCACCACAATCGCCCCCGAGGCCGACGCC
>PBNW01000040.1 GCA_002723255.1 Pelagibacterium sp.
AGACCCCATGGCAGCCTAAACTCCAAGCCACCCATCAGTCGCCTCGGCCTGACCGAGGACAACCTGTTGAGGCACCACAGCTAGCTCACGAAAGCGTAGCGAGCGCCTGTTCGAGCTTTTCGCGCCGGGCCCTGGCGTCGGCCAGCCGCTCCTTCTGCTCGTCAATCACCTCATCGGGCGCCTTGGCCAGAAACTGCTCATTGCCGAGCTTTTTCTCCAGCCCGCCGATTTCGCCTTCGAGCTTCTTGACGTCCTTGGAGAGCCGCTGACGCTCCGCCGCAATGTCGATAAGATCGGCAAGCGGCAACCCCCAGCTGGCTTCGCCCACAACGAACTGTGCCGAACTGGCCGGGATGGCATCCACCGGATCGATGGTCGAAACCCGCGCCAGCCGCTCGATGGCTGCACGGTGCGTCTCGATCCGCGCCGTCGTCTCCGCACTGGCGCCCACCACGACCAGCGGCACTTTCGCCCCGGCGGGAACGTTCATTTCCGTCCGCACCGACCGAATGGCCGAAATCACCTCGAGCAGCCAGCCCAGTTCCGCACCCGCTTGCGGGTAGGATATCGCATCGAGTTCCGGCCAATCGGCCAGCATCAGATAGCCGTCCCGCTTGGGCCCGGTCTTGCCGGTTTCCGCCCAAAGCTCTTCGGTCACGAACGGCATGAACGGATGCAGCATTTTCAGGATCTGATCGAGCGCCCAGGCCGCCGTTGCCCGCGTCTCGGCCTTGGCCGCTTCATCGGCGCCTGAAAAAGTGGGCTTGGCCAGTTCCACGAACCAGTCGCAGAACGTGCCCCACACGAAATCATAGGCGTGGTTGGCCGCTTCGTTGAACTTGTACTCGATGATCGCCTTTTCGACATTGGCCACGGCCCGCGCCGTCGCTCCGGCGATCCACTGGTTGAGTGCGCCGGAAAGCCTCGTCGGCTCGAACCCGTCAACCCGCACGCATTCGTTCATTTCCAGAAACCGCGCCGCGTTCCAGAGCTTGGTGACGAAGTTGCGATAGCCCTCGACCCGGCTCATGGCCAGCTTGATGTCGCGCCCCTGCGCCGCCATCGCCGCCAGCGTAAACCGCGTCGCATCCGCCCCATAGGCATCGACCAGTTCGAGCGGATCGATGACGTTGCCTTTCGACTTGGACATCTTCTGGCCCTTCTCGTCGCGGACCAGCGCATGCACATAGACGGTGGAGAACGGCTCTTCACCCGTAAATTCAAGTCCGAGCATCATCATCCTGGCAACCCAAAAGAAAATGATGTCGAACCCGGTCACCAGCGTTGCCGTCGGATAGTAGCTTTCCAGCTCTTTTGTCTGCTGCGGCCACCCCATGGTCGAAAACGGCCACAGCCCCGATGAGAACCAGGTGTCCAGCACGTCTTCGTCACGCGTCAGGTCCACCGGTTCGCCGTAATGGGCCTCCGCGGCCTTGGCCGCGCCCGCCTCGTCATAGTCGACAAATGCCCGTCCATCCGGTCCGTACCAGGCCGGGATCTGATGACCCCACCAAAGCTGGCGTGAAATGCACCAGGGCTGGATGTTCTCCATCCATGCGAAATAGGTGTTCTCCCAGCTCTTGGGCACGAATTTCGTGCGACCTTCGCGCACCGAGGCGATGGCCGGCTGCGCCAGAACGTCGGCCTTGACGAACCCCTGATCGGTCAGGAACGGCTCGATCACCACCTTGGAGCGATCCCCGAACGGCTGCATGATCTTTTTGTCCTCGACCATCACCATCAGCCCTTCGGCGTCGATGTCGGCCACGATCTTCTTGCGCGCCTCATAGCGGTCCATGCCGCGATATTCGTCGGGCACGATATTGATTTCCGCAGTCACCGCGTCGTCGAAATCCATCTCGCCGCGCGCGATCTTGCCCGCCAGTTCGGCCTGCTGCACATACGGCGCGCCATCAGCCCGCATATTGGCCTTGGTGTCGAGCAGCGCATACATGGGAATGTGGTTGCGCCGGGCGACCTCATAATCGTTGAAATCATGCGCCCCGGTGATTTTCACCGCACCCGAGCCGAATGCGGGATCGGGATATTCGTCGGTGATGATCGGGATCAGCCTGCGGTGCTCTTTCGGCCCGACCGGAATTTCGCACATCTTGCCAACGATGGGCGCATAGCGCTCATCGTCGGGGTGCACCGCCACGGCGCCATCGCCAAGCATGGTTTCCGGCCTGGTCGTCGCAATCGAGATATAGTCGCGCTCTTCCTCGAGCACCACGTTCCCGTCGGCGTCCTTTTCCACATATGTGTAGGTTTCGCCCCCGGCCAGCGGATATTTGAAATGCCACATATGGCCGTTGACTTCGGTGTTCTCGACCTCGAGATCGGAGATCGCCGTCTCGAACTGCGGGTCCCAGTTGACCAGGCGCTTGGCGCGATAGATCAGCCCTTTGCGGTGCATCTCCACAAAGACCTTGAGCACCGCTTCGGACAACCCTTCGTCCATGGTGAAGCGTTCGCGCGACCAGTCGCACGACGCACCGAGCCGCTTGAGCTGGTTAAGGATCGTCCCCCCGCTCTCGGCCTTCCACTCCCAGACCTTTTCAACGAACTTTTCGCGCCCGATCTCGCGGCGTCCCGGCTCCTGGCGCTCCATCATGCGGCGCTCGACCACCATCTGGGTCGCAATACCCGCATGGTCGGTGCCCGGCTGCCAGAGCACGTTCTTGCCGCGCATGCGCTCGAAACGCACCAGCACGTCCTGGATGGTGTTGTTGAGCGCGTGCCCGATATGGAGCGAACCCGTCACATTGGGCGGCGGAATGACGACCGAATAGCTCTGTGCGCCCGGCTTGCTCCCGGCGCCGGCCTTGAACGCCCCCGCCTCTTCCCAGGCGCTGTAAATTCGCCCTTCGACCGTGCTCGGCTCGTAGGTCTTTTCGATCATCTGTGCGGTACCCCTGGAGTGTTTCCGGGATAAGTGGAGGCTACCCATCCGGCTCGGAAACGCGACATAACAAAGACTTGGAGGATTTCCCAGTTTCCAGGACCCGTTGGGCCGCGCAAACGAAAAGCGGAAATGCTCCAGAACGCCGACCCGCCCCAGACTATGGGACGGGCCTCTGACATAGTGTGCTTATCTCTAAAGCCAAGCCGGGCGGCGAAGTCAACCGCGCGATGCGCGCTCGATCTCCTGGGCGATGAGCCGTTCCACCATCGAGGGCAGGTTTTCCTCGAGCCAGTCCTTGAGCATCGGCCGCAGCATTTCGCGGATCATCGCTTCGATGGTCAGCCCGCTGGCCCCTACGGCCATGTCCGGCATCCCCTTGGGCGTACCGAGCTTGGCAAAGGCGTTCTTCACGGCCGCACTGGTCGCCGGCTCCAACAGCTCGTCGGCCAGGTCGCTGCTCAATTCAGGGTCGGGCATCGGCGCCGCCTGGGCGAAATTGGCCTTGGGCTTGGGCGCTGGCTGCGGCTCTGCCGCAGCTTCGGGTTCGGGCTCGGCGCGCATCTGCGGCGCCGGTTCCTCGTCCTTGTCCAACTCGAACGCCACGTCGTCGGGCACCACCAGTTCCGCGGCGGCATCAAGGCTTGCCGCCGACGGCATTTCCGTTTCAACCGCCTCGGGCTCGGACTTGGCCTCCGGTTCGGCGGCAGCCGGCTCGACGATCTGTTCGGGCGAAAGCGCCAGCGGGGTCACCGTATCGTCGTCATCGTCGCTGAAAGGATCGATTTCGGCCGCCGAAGGCATAGGAACAGGTTCGGGTGCAGGCGCGGGCACAGGCTTGGGGCCAGGCGCCTTGGCAACCGGCATCTTCTGGGTTGCAGCCTCATCGTCATCGGCAATGATCTGCCGGATCGACGATAAGATTTCGTCCATTGTCGGTTCTTTTGATGCCGGCTGGTTCATATCTGCCCCGATTTCGTTCGGCCACCCTGGCCGCTACTCCGTACTGCCTGCAAAAACGGCGCACAGCCGTTGATTCGCTTTACAGCACCTTAACGTGAGAGCCCGGCGCACGAAAAGGGAAACGCCCCGGCGAGGGGGCGTAATCCACGAAAAACCAGCACTATCGGTATTCTAGCGTAGGTTGCCCCACGCATCGGCAGGCGCCGCTGGCGCGGTCGCCGGAACAACCACATCGCCCTCCACCGTCCGCGGCTGAACCGGCAGCCCCAGGTGCTGAGCGCTCAGCGTGCCCATGGCGGCAATCAGCGAATAGGCGGCGATTGTTCTTTGCGACTGCGCCGAAATCAGCGTTTCCTCGACCGAGGCCACCGAGGCCCGCGCATCGAGCACGTCCAGCGTTGTGGCCTGTCCGAGTTCATTCTGATCGATCGTTGCCTGCAGGGCCAGCCGGCTCGCTGCGACAGCGGCGGTCGCCGCCTCGATCTGCGCCGTGGCGGCCTGGATACCAGCCCACCCCTGACGCACCGCCTCAACGATCTGATCGCGCGTCGCAAACCCTTCGAGTTGCGTCTGGATCTGCCCGATATTGGCCTGCTCGACCGACGGATCACGGGTCGGCGTATAGATCGGCACGCTCAGCCGCAGGCTGATGCTCGCCTGGCTGGCGACAGTGCCCGAGGTAAAGCCGCCGGCGCCGACCTGGCCGGTCACCGAGAGGTTGGGCCCGAAGCTCGCCAGCGTCTCCTCATAGCCATACTGCGCGGCGCGCAACTGGGCAGCAGAAGCCAGCAGCGCGGGATGGTCGGTATTGGCGCGCGCAAGCGCTGCATCGAGCGAGCCCGGAATAAGCGACGAGTAGCTGTACCCGCCCGAAAGGCTGCCGGGCGCCCGGCCGACCCAACGCTGATAGTTGGCTTCGCTGTTGCGCAGATTGTTGATTGCGGCCTGATAGGACGCGGTGGATTGCGCAAGTGTCGCCTCGGCCTGGGAAACTTCGAGCTGTGTCCCTTCGCCCAACTCCAGTCTGTCGCGGGCCGATCCCACCTGCGCCTCGACGAAACCGACGCTTTCCTGCCGGATTTCGACGATCCGCCGGTTGGCCACGACGTTCACATAGGCCTGAATGACCGAGAGCAGCACGTTCTGCTCCGTGTTCCTGGCGCCATACACCGCCGCGTCATACTGCGCCTCGGCGCCGCTGATCGCGGCACTGGTCGCATTGTTGTCGAACAGGGTTTGGTTATAGCCGATGCCGATGCTGTCGCTCGTCGACCAGCTCTGACCGCCCGAGGCCCAGGTCGATGTGGCTCCGATGCTGCCTTCTGCCCCGATGGTGGGCAACCTCGCCCCCTCGGCCGCAATGATGCCCTGCCGGGCAGCCCTCACCGAAAGGAACGAACTGGCGATCTCGGGATTGTTTTCATACGCATAGGCCAAAGCCGAGGTGAGGCTTTGCCCTTGGGCCGTCGTGACGAGCCCGAAAAGTGCAATGACGCTTACACCCAAAACTTGACTAAATTTCATTGCCCAGCGCCTCCAGCGCCGCCCCAACCTATGGCTGCGCCGCCACGCTTTCAACGCCAAACGAACGCACTAACCGGACTTTAAGGTAGGTAACTTTTCATTCGTTGCGTGTCGGTAACAGTTCCGCTGATGATCTCACACCAAGATTGCCGCAAGGTTACAGATTCGCGACAGATTCAGAACACGAAGGCCGGCGCCGCCGCAAAACTCCCCAGAACCGGAATGCTGGCGTTGAAGCTGGGCATCGGCGCCACATCATTGCCGGTCTTGACGTAGAGATTGGCCACAGCCGCGTTCCCGGCCCCCAGCACCGCCACCAGTCGCCCGCCATCGCGCAATTGGGCGAGCAGCGCCGGCGGCACCACGTCCACCGCCCCCTCGAGAATGATCGCATCGAACGGCGCTTCCCTGGGCACGCCGTTTTCGATCGGGCCGGCCACGGCCGCGGCGTTTCCGATGTCGAGATCGGCCAGGATATCGTTGGCCCGCCCCGCCAGAACCTCATCGCTTTCCAGCGCCACGACCGCATTGGCCAAAAGCGAAAGCACCGCCGCCGAATACCCGGTCCCACACGCCACATCGAGCACCACGTCCTGGCTGCCGATCTCGGCAAGCTGCACGAGCCGCGCAAAATCGGCCGGCGAGGCCATCGTCCGGTTCGCCGAAAGCGCAATCGGTTCGTCGCTATAGGCAAAGGCCGTGTGCGTATCGGGCACGAACTTTTCGCGCGGAATGCGGTTCATGGCGTCCAGAATGCGCCAGTCGGTGATTCCGCTGGTCCGCAACTGGTTGTCGACCATCGTCCGGCGCGCGCGCGAAAAATCCATAGTCAATCGCCTTCCCTGAGTGCTTTCATTTAGCCCTGTTCTTTGGTCAATAGCGCCGCCCGACAGTCGAAGCAAGGCCCTACCCGCCCAGTTTCGGCGCCGCCCGCACCAGCTGGCGCGTATAGTCTTGCTGCGGATCCTCGAGCACCCTTTCGGTTGCCCCCTCCTCGACGATCCGGCCGCCTTCCATCACCAGCACCCGGTCGGTGATCGCCCGCACCACCTGCAGGTCATGGGCAATAAACAGATAGCTTATCGCCACCCGCTGCGAAATCGCCTCCAGCAGATCGAGCACCTGCGCCCGGATCGACACATCGAGTGCCGACACAGCCTCGTCCAGAACGATCAGCGCCGGCTCGATGACCAGCGCCCGCGCAATGGCAATCCGCTGACGCTGTCCACCCGAAAACGCGTGGATATGCCGATCGGCGGCACTCGCCTCGATCCCCACCGATTCGAGCACCCGCGCCACCAGCGCCTCCCGCTCCGCCCCCTTGGGCGCTTTGTCGCCCAGCAGATGCAACGGTTCGGCCACCAGCCGGCCGACCCTGTGACGCGGATCGAACGAGCCATAGGGGGCCTGAAACACCATCTGCATGTCGCGCAACGTCAGCCGCGCGGCCCGCCCTGCCCGCTCCACCACCCGTCCGGCAAACTCCACCCGGCCCGCATCGAGCGGTTCGAGCCCCAATATCGCCCGCGCCAGCGTCGATTTCCCGCTCCCGCTCTCGCCCACCAGCCCCAGGCTCTCGCCCCGGCCAATGGTCAGGCTCACCCGGTCGAGCGCCCGAAACGTCTTCTCCGATCCCATCGAAAGTCCCGACCGCAACCGATAATCCCGTGTCGCCCCCTCGACCCGCAACAGCACCTCGCCAACCGCGCCCCGCACACGGGTTGGCACATGCGTGCTCGCAGCCACGAGCTGTCGGGTGTAGGGAGATTCGGGCGCATCGATCAGCCGCCGCGCCGGCCCCGCCTCCACCACCCTGCCTTGACGAAGCACCGCAATCGTATCAGCCATCCGCGACACCACGGCCAGATCGTGGGTGATAAGCATCAGGGCCATGCCCTCCTCACGCACCAGCCCTGCCAGCAGATCGAGAATTTGCGCCTGCGTCGTCACGTCCAGCGCCGTGGTCGGCTCGTCGGCAATCAACAGCTTGGGCCGCAGAGCAATCGCCATGGCAATCCCCACCCGCTGGCGCTGCCCGCCGGAGAGTTCGTGCGGATAGCGCGAGGGCGAAATCATCGCCCCAGGCAGCCCCACCCGTTCGAGCGTTTCCGCCGCCAGCCCCCGCGCCTCGGTCCGCCCCAGCCCGCGATGCACCCGCACCGTTTCGGCCACCTGGTCGCCAATGGTCATCAGCGGATTGAGCGCCGTCATCGGCTCCTGAAAGATCATTCCCATGGCCTGCCCGCGCAGACCGTTCATCTCACCTTCGCCTGCGGCAACCAGATCGCGCCCGTCCAACCCGATCTTCCCGGTCAGCTTCGCTCTGCCCGGCAACAGCCGCATGATCGACAGCGCCGTCAGCGATTTCCCCGATCCCGATTCGCCCACCAGCCCCAGAACCTTGCCCGCCCCGATCTCGAGCGACACATCTTCGAGAATCCGCGTGCCATCAATCGTCAGCCCCAGCTTTTCAAGTTCAAGAAGGCTCATCGTCCCGCCTTCCCCAATCGCGGATCGAACAGATCCCGCAGCCCGTCGCCAAGCAGGTTCAGTCCCAGCACCGAAAACACGATCGCCAGCCCCGGCACCAGCGCCACATGCGGCGCCAGCGAAATCATCGTCTGCGCCTCGGCCAGCATCCGCCCCCAGCTCGGCAGGGGTGGCTGCGCGCCCAGCCCCACATAGGCCAGCCCCGCCTCGGCCAGTATGGCCAGCGAAAACTGGATCGTGGCCTGAACGATCAGCATGTTGCCGATATTGGGCAGCACATGTTCGAGCGAGATCATCACCCGGCCCTTGCCCGCCACTCGCGCTGCCATGATGAATTCGCGCTGCCACACGCCCATGCCCGCCCCGCGCGTCAGCCGCGCAAACACCGGAATGTTGAAAATCCCGATGGCAATGATCGCGTTGATCGCCCCCGGCCCGAACACCGCCGTGATCAGTATGGCGATGATCAGCGCCGGAAACGCGAACACCAAATCGTTGCCGCGCATGATGATGTCGTCGAACGCCGTCCCGGCCCGCGCCGCCGCGGCAAGCCCCAGCGGCACGCCAACCGCCATCCCCAGACCCACGGCCACCAGCGCCACGGCAATCGAGGTCTGCGCGCCCACAAGGATCATCGACACCATGTCGCGCCCGAAATGATCGGTCCCCAGCCAGTGCTCGGATCCGGGCGGCAGCAGCCGCTCACCAACCGCAATCAGTGTCACGTCATAAGGAGTCCAGAACAGCGAAAGCAGCGCCATCGCCGCCAGAATCGCGGTCAGTACCGCCCCGACACCCAGCCCGACCCTCATCGAGTCCCCCGCCGCAGCCTCGGATCGACCGCCGCATAGGCGATATCGACGGCAAACGTCACGACGATCACCGCAAACACGAGAATCATCACCACCGAGCGCACGACGATCAAATCGCGCGCCGTGATCGCCTGAAACGCCAGCCGCCCCAGTCCGGGCAGGTAAAAGACATTCTCGATGATGATCGCCCCGGCCAGAAGAAACGAAAACTGCAGCCCCATGATGGTCAGCACCGGGATCAGGGCATTGCGAAATGCATGCCGCCACAGCGCCTGGCTGCGCGTCAGCCCCTTGGCCCGCGCCGTGCGCACATAATCCTCGTCCAGCGTATCGAGCAGGCTCGAGCGCATCACCCGCGCCAGAATCGCCGCCTGCGGCAGCGCCAGCGCGATTGCCGGCAGGGTCAGCGCCATCATCGCCGCGCCCGGATCGTCCCAGCCGGGAAACCCACCCGATGAAAACCAGCGCAGCGTGACCGAAAACAGCAGCACGAGCAGCATGGCGAACCAGAAGTTCGGCAGCGCAATGCCGATCTGGGTCAGACCCATCGTGCCTGCATCAATGGGAGAATTGCGCTTGGTTGCCGCCAGAACGCCCAGCGGTATCCCGATCAGCGTCGCCAGCACCAGCGCATAGACCGCCAACGGAATGGAGACCCACAGCCGCGCCGCGATCAGCTCGATCGCCGGCGTGCGATAGGTGTAGCTGATCCCGAAATCACCACTGGCCATCCCGGCCAGCCAGGTCCAGTAGCGCACCAGTACCGGCGCATCGAGCCCCAGCTGCGTCCGCAACGCCGCCAGCGCTTCAGGGGACGCATTGAGCCCGAGCATGAAGCGCGCCGGATCACCCGGCAGCACCTCGAGCACGAAAAAGATCACCACACTGGCCACCAGAAGGCTGATGGCCAGCGAAACGGCGCGGCGCAGAACGAAATTCAGCATCGCGCCGGCCCGATTTGGATCACCGCGTCCAACGAACCTGCGTCAGATCGGTCGCCTGTGTCGGTGCATTCACCCACAACCCCTCAAGATCGGCATTCTGCACCCCGGCCTTGGCCAGTTGGAAAATATAGTCGTTGACGAAATTCTCCGAGATATTGCGCTGGAGATCGCCCAGCAAGGCGTTGCGCGCTTCCGGCTCGACCGTACGGGTCAATTCGTCCCAAAGCGCCACGAACTCGGGCGCCCCATAACCGAAATAATAGTCCTCGCGGCCATAGATCTCGATATCCATTGGCTCGGTGTGCGAAATGACCGTCAGGTCGAAATCGCCCTCGCCGAATACCTGTTCGAGCCACTGGGCCCATTCCACATTGACGATTTCGGTCTCGATTCCCACGTCGCGCAACTGCGCCGCGATGATCTCCCCGCCACGCCGTGCATAGACCGGCGGCGGCAACGCCAGCGACAGCCGCAATCCGCTCACCCCGGCTTCGATCAGCAATTGCTGCGAGCGCTCGGGATCGTATTCCGACAATCCGGTCAGATCGAGATAGGCCGGGTGGTGCGGGGCAAAATGGGTCCCGATCGGTGTGCCATACCCAAACATTGCCCCGTCGATAACCGCCTGCCGGTCGATGGCATGGGCAATCGCTTCGCGCACGAGAACATTATCCAGCGGTTCGCGCCGGTTGTTCATCGCCAGAATCGTTTCGCCCTCGGTGGTCCCGACAACGACCTCGAACCGCGGATCGGCATCGAGTTGCGCCAGCGTCTCGGGCGCGGGAAACACCGGGAATGTATCGACGTCCTCGGCCATCATCGCCGCGAACGCCGCCGTCGGGTCGGAAATGAACCGGAATGTCGCGCGCTCCAGCAGCGCCGGCTCGCCCCAATAGTCCTCATTGCGCACCAGAGTGACGCTATCGCCCTGCCGCCAGTCCTCGAACCGGAACGGTCCCGTCCCAACAGGATCGGTCGCGTTGGTTTCCGCGCTCTCGGGCGCCACGATCACCGCGTCGCCCCAGGCCATATTGAAGGGAAAATTGCCGTTCGGCTGGCTCAGCGTCACCGCAACCGTCAGATCGTCACTCGCCTCGACGCTCTCGATATCGGCAAACAGGAATTTCTGCGCGTTGACCGAGTCATCGGCCCGCGCCCTATCGAGAGAAAACACCACGTCGTCCGCCGTCAGCGCCGATCCATCATGGAAACTCACGCCTTCGGTCAGATGGAAGGTATAGGTCAGCCCGTCCTCGGACACGTCCCAGCTTTGCGCCAGCGCGGGCAGAATATCGCCGTCCGGCCCGAATCGGGTCAGCCCTTCGAACAGATTTGCGTACACCACCTCGTCGATCGCCGCCGCCGCGTTCGATGTCGGGTCCATATGCGGCGGTTCGAGCACAAGCCCCACGACGATATCGCTCCGCTGCGCCAGCGCAGGCGCTGCCGCCAGAGCCGCAAACGCAAAAAGCACTGCCATACGAATGACTTGGCGCATCCTTCCTTTTCCTTCCCTTATGGGTACGTGCTGCCTAATATGCGGCAGGCCCCGCCCCTTTCACCCATAGTGCGGTTGGCGCGGATCGGCAACACTGGCCACCCGATGTGGAACATTGTGTACCGATTGGACATTGTCCTTGCATTCGCCATACTTATATTGGCATCGATTGCCTAACGATCACGAGGGTTTGCTATGGCCCACAATGAAAATTCATTTCTTGACCGCCTGCGCATCCGGCGCGCCGAGGCCGCATTGATGGCGACCGAACCCGTGTGGGTCGAAAACCTGCGCGATTTCGGGCTGATGGCGTCCGGCGTCTATCAGGATCTGCGCGGAGACACCCGCGAAAGCTTCATGCACTTCCGCCGCTGGCTGAAAGCAGGCTTTCGCAAATTCGGCAGCCGCGACGAGCGGTAGCCCATATTCTTTAGTGCCTTGATTGAATTGGCCGGGATCGTTTCCCGGCCTTTTTCGTTCTGCGAGTGCACCTTGCGGGGGCAAATTCCACAGCATCGAGGAGATACCATGCCGATAGTCAAAACCAGCCTTGGCGGGCTCGCACTTGCCACGTCCATCATCCTGGCGGGCTGTTCGACCACCGTCACCCCACCCGATACGTCAATGCCGCCGCCTCTCGATTGCGGTGCCCAGGCCCTCTCGGGCAAGATCGGTCAACCGGTCATCGGCAGCACAGCCCAGGATGTTCGCATCGACGGCCAGGCCGTCAACAGCGCCGGCACCGTCCGCGTCATCGCCCCGGGCATGGCCGTCACCCAGGATTTCCGTCCTGACCGCCTCAATCTCGAAGTGGACGACTCGGGCAATCTCGTCCGCGCCTATTGTGGCTGACATCGGCAGACGATCGGACCGGCCGGGCGCCAGGAGTGCCCGGCCCCTCCTGTGACCTTATGGCAACTTTGTGATGCCCGCGGGCAAGCCCCAATGAAACCGGGGGCCGCTCTGCCGCATTTCCCTCTCGATTTGAGGAGTCCATAATGCGTCAGATTGTTTTTGCTCTGTCCTTCGCCCTTTTCAGCGCATCCAGCGCCCACGCCATCGAATGTCTCAACGGCCAGTCCGGCGATATTCTCAGTCTCGAAAGCTGGGAACTGCTCGACAGGGACAATGAGGCCGAAAAGACCATCAACATCGCCCTCCACCACAGCGGGCCCGTCGGCATCCGCCTGATCGATGCAACCGTGCGCTTCGAGGATGTCCTGGGAGAGCGAATCGGCGAATTTCCGCTCGAACGCGCCGACGGCATCGGCGCCGGGCAGGACCATATCCTGAACGCCGTCGTCGCCGGCACGATTCTCGAGCGCCTGGAAAATCTTCACCCCGACGACGTCATCGGCATCGCCTGCGTCAGTGCATTGGTCTACGAGGACGGAACGCTGCAGGATTTCTCTGATTAGAGCGTATCCAGCAAAAGTGGAAACGGTTTTGCGGTTCGGACACGCGACAAAACAGGGGTTTGGAGCCAAGGATTTGATTCAATCAAATCCTGAACGGCTCTGGGACGCGAGAAACTCTTCCGCCTACAAAAAAAAGGAGCATCCGCCCGGAATTTCCGAACGAATGCTCACAGCCGAGCCGCATGACAAATTTGGGGGCTCGCTAGCGACTCGAACCATCGGTAACATGTTCGTGAATTGGGGCGACAGCGCGGCCACGAAAAGGCAATTCCAAGGTCGCGCAAACTTGGTGGCACCGAACGCACAAGTCCATGCATTCTGGCGGCGAAATACCACCAATGTTGAGGCAATGTTTTTGGAGAAAGTGGCGGGAGTGACGGGACTCGAACCCGCGACCTCCGGCGTGACAGGCCGGCGCTCTAACCAACTGAGCTACACCCCCTTGTGACCCCGAAGCGCTTCGGCCCCGGCAAGGTGGGCTTCGTTTAACGGGGTCCCCGAACCAAGTCAAGCGACTTGCCACCCCCTTTTGTGAAGAATTTTTGATCCGCGCCCAAACCACCCCAAAACCCCATCGCCAACGCAGCTGAATTCCCCGCAAAACCTTGATTTTTCTATCGGCTTTTCATCCGGCCCGCACCTGTCACAAGTGGCCGTCTCCTGATAAAATCCAATGTGGAAATCGGCTGGAGCGCAATCGCGACCCGGCGGGCGCAAAGCGGAGAGCGCAGATCTTTCCAGCGTGATCGCACGCCAAAACAAAGACTTAGAGCCCCCGCCCGATTCAATCGGGCTGGAGTGGGTTCTGGAAGGAAATTTCATGCCCGAACGGATCGAAATCACCTCGACCCTGTCAATTCCACTCTCGGAGATCGAGTTGAACTTCGTGCGCAGTTCCGGTCCCGGCGGCCAGAACGTCAACAAGGTCGCGACAGCCGTTCAATTGCGCTTCGACGCCGCCTCCTCCCCATCGCTCCCTGATGGTGTGCGCAGCCGCCTCATCGGGCAGGCCGGCTCCAGGGCAACCAAAGACGGCGTTATCATCCTCACCGCCGACCGGCACCGCACCCAGCCGCTCAATCGCGAGGACGCCCTCAACCGCCTTGCCGAGATGATCCGCGCCGCGACCTACGTCCCGCGCAAACGCCGCGCCACAAAGCCCACCCTGGCCTCCAAGCGCCGTCGCCTGGACGCCAAGACCCGCCGTGGCGCCATCAAGAGCCTGCGCGGCAGCAAACCTGGTTTTGACTGATTGCCGCCACCTTACCCTTTCCGGGCTCAGGTGCCAGGCTTGGGTGGCAATGTATCGCGGGCCCCATATTGCGAAAAAACCTGCCGCCCCTTTTGTCTGGCGTCAGCCAGCCACAGTTTCTTTCGCGCGTCGTGGGGCTCGAGATGACGATACTTGCCACCGGAAAATTTCCTCCAGTCAAGCGCCAGACCGCACCGGACAAGCTCGGCGGCCAGATCACGTCCATCTGGCAAAAAACACTGCGCCACCAGGCGATCGTAAGAAAGCTCTGGAGTGATCCGGGCGGTAATTGACTGCCCCTTGTACAACTCCACAAGCGCCCATTTCGACTTTTGCCCCCAGGGATGCTCAAGCTCGGGCGCATCTATTCCCGCCAGCCGGATGCGGGTCTTGTTGATAACGATGGTATCGCCATCGATCACCCAACAGCGCCCGCTGATAATGCCCGATGGCCAGCCGACAACCGGTTCGATCCGGGCTGGCCGAACTGTTCTGAACTCGGCCCTGAGTGAAGATGTGCCATGCGTGAACAGGAACGCGATAACGCGGCGCCAGAACCCCATAACCTCACACTGTCCCTCGGATCCTCCGTCTCAACTTGACGGCTCGAGCCCGGAGGCGCAAGGCGCGGCCCCTGGTACACCTAACCAAACTTTGCACTGAAAAGGAAAATGGTGGGCGATGACAGGCTCGAACTGCCGACATCCTCGGTGTAAACGAGGCGCTCTACCAACTGAGCTAATCGCCCTTGCCCGCTTGTCAACGGAACCAACCGGGTCTTGGTTGCCCCGGTTGCGCAAATGCCGCGCCTGATTAGGCGCAAACCCCCTTCCCGTCAATAGCGGGAAAGCCATGGGGGCCGGAAACGGAAAGACCCCGGACAGATGTCCGGGGCCAAACCATACTGAAGCCGAAATGGCTTAGTTCAGCGCGTCCTTGAGGCCCTTGCCGGCCTTGAACTTGGGCTGGGTCGAAGCCGGAATGTCGATTTCCGCGCCGGTGGCCGGGTTGCGGCCTTTGGTGGCCTTGCGCTGGGTTGCAGCGAAAGTGCCGAAACCGACGAGGCGAACTTCGTCTCCACCCTTCAGAGCGGCGGTGATGGCTTCGAAAACAGCATCAACCGCTGCTGCCGCCTGGGCCTTGGTGAGATCAGCCTTTTCGGCGACAGCCGCGCTCAGATCGTTCTTGTTCATAGCGTTTCCTCACAATGATGTGCCCATCCTAACGGGACGAGCGGAAGCGGCTTCACCCTTTTACGATTCCGGGCCAAAAGCAAGGAAAACTGCCAGATTCTCGGCGTTTTCGGCCGCAAAACGGGGGAAAATGCTGGACCTTGTCAGCAATGTGGCTAGTGCCTCGCGCAATTGTTAACCCATCATGCACAAAAATCGGCTCCCGCGCCGGATTACGGGCCTTTCGGGCCGAATCAGCGACCCACTTCCAGATCGGCTCGCTTTCATGGTTCCACAAAAAACGGCGCCCCTTCCGAGGCGCCGCTTCAACGGTTCGATTGGCGCTCTGCTTAGTGCGGCAGAGCAGCTCCTGTGTCGTCGCCTTCGACAGCCGGTACCGGCTTGGTGTCATCCTCGAAGGTCCACTCGATAGCCTGGGGCATCTCGACCAGCGCATGTTCGAGCACTTCGCCCATCCGGCTAACCGGCACGATCTCCAGGCCTTCCTTGACGTTGTCAGGAATGTCCTTGAGGTCGCGCACGTTCTCCTCGGGGATCAGCACCTTGGTAATACCGCCCCGCAGAGCCGCCAGCAGCTTCTCCTTGAGCCCACCGATCGGCAGCACTCGGCCGCGCAGCGTGATCTCGCCTGTCATGGCAACATCGTGGCGCACGGGAATGCCCGTCATCACCGACACGATGGCCGTGGCCATGCCGATACCCGCAGACGGTCCATCCTTGGGCGTTGCGCCTTCGGGCACGTGCACGTGGATATCGCGTTTGTCGAACAGCGGCGGCTTGATGCCGTATTCGAGCGCCCGGGCCCGCACATAGGTCGCGGCCGCCGAGATCGACTCCTTCATGACGTCCTTGAGATTGCCCGTCACGGTCATCTTGCCCTTGCCCGGGCTCATGATGCCTTCGATGGTCAACAGCTCGCCACCGACCGAAGTCCAGGCCAGACCGGTCACCACGCCGACCTGCGGCTCGGCATCGATTTCACCGTAACGGAAGCGCGGCGCGCCGAGATATTCCTCGACCAGCTCGGGAGTAACGACAATCTTCTTCTTGCCCGTGAGCAGAATATCCTTGACCGACTTGCGCATCAGATTGGCAATCTCGCGCTTGAGATTACGCACGCCCGCTTCGCGGGTGTAGCGCCGCGTCAGAAGCTGGAGAGACTCATCGGTCAGCTCGAACTCTTCGGCCTTCAGCCCATGTTCCTTGAGGGTTTCGGGCATCAGGTGACGGCGGGAAATTTCCCACTTTTCCTCGTCCGTGTACCCGGACAACCGGATGATCTCCATACGGTCGAGCAGCGGCCCTGGAATGTTGAGCGTATTGGCCGTCGTCACGAACATCACGTCCGAGAGGTCGAAATCGACCTCGAGGTAATGGTCGTTGAACGTCGAGTTCTGTTCCGGATCGAGCACTTCGAGCAATGCCGAAGAGGGATCGCCCCGGAAATCCTGGCCCATCTTGTCGATCTCGTCGAGCAGGAACAGCGGATTGGCTTTCCCGGCTTTCTTGAGCGACTGCACGATCTTGCCGGGCATGGACCCGATATAAGTCCGCCGGTGACCGCGAATTTCCGCTTCGTCCCGCACACCGCCAAGGCTCATGCGCACATATTCACGCCCAGTCGCCTTGGCAATCGAGCGGGCCAGCGAGGTCTTGCCGACACCCGGAGGTCCAACAAGGCACAGAATCGGGCCCTTGAGCTTGCCGGTCCGGCTCTGGACCGCAAGATACTCGATGATGCGTTCCTTGACCTTGTCGAGACCGTAGTGATCACCCTCGAGCACGTCCTCGGCATATTTGAGGTCGCGCTTGACCTTGGACTTCTTGCCCCAGGGCAGGTTCAGCATCCAGTCGAGATAATTGCGAACGACCGTGGCTTCCGCCGACATCGGGCTCATCTGCTTGAGCTTTTTCATTTCCGCGTCGGCCTTCTGCCGCGCTTCCTTGGAAAGCTTGGTCTTGGCGAGCCGGTCCTCGAGCTCCTGGAGCTCATTGGTGCCATCTTCGCCATCACCCAGTTCGCGCTGGATCGCCTTCATCTGCTCGTTGAGATAGTACTCGCGCTGGGTCTTTTCCATCTGGCGCTTGACCCGGCTCCGGATACGCCGCTCGACCTGCAGAACGCCGATCTCGCCTTCCATAAGCCCAAGAACGCGTTCAAGGCGCTCGGTAACCGATGGGGTCGCCAGAATGTCCTGCTTGTCCTGGATCTTGACCGCCAGATGGCTGGCAATCGTATCGGCGAGCTTGGAATGCTCTTCGATCTGGGTGACCGCTGCGACGACCTCCGACGAAATCTTCTTGTTGAGTTTGACGTAGTTCTCGAACTCGGTGACGGCCGACCGCGCAAGCGCCTCGGCCTCAACGGCATCGTGCCCTTCGACGGGCAGGGCCTCGGCCTGTGCCTCGAAATAGGTTTCGGTCTGCACATAGTTTTCGATCTTGGCCCGATGCAGCCCCTCGACCAGAACCTTTACGGTGCCGTCGGGCAGCTTGAGCAGTTGCAGCACCGACGCGATCGTGCCGATCTCGTAGATGCCGTCGGGCTCGGGATCGTCTTCCTGGGCATTTTTCTGGGTAACCACCAGAATATGCTTGTCCTCGCGCATCACCTCTTCAAGCGCGCGCACGGATTTCTCGCGTCCAACAAACAGGGGCACGATCATCGATGGAAACACCACGATGTCGCGCAGCGGCAGGACGGGGTACACCTTTTCGCGGTCGAACTCGACTGCGGATGTTTCGGTGTCGGACATGGACTATCCTTTCGTCGTTGCCGGACAGGGAGGATGGTTCCCGGCAACTTGTAATGTGTTGCGCTCCAGTGTGCGCCTCACCCGTTAGGGATTGGCTAACCGAAACGACTCTTCGCCCACTAAGATAGGGCAATAGAGCCGCTCTACAAGCGTGACGACACAATTTCCCGTACGCATATCAAAATGGCCGGCATGCGCAGACGGCATGGCACCTCACTCACCGGCCACAAATGCGCAATAGGACGCACGGCGGCTACAGCAGCGCGTCGTAATTGCTCTCGCAAAGCTCGAGCTGAGCCAGAAAGCTCTCATCGTCTTCCATGGTCAGATCGTAAGCGCCCGCATCGAACACAGACCAGATTTCGTCGACCTCCTCCTGCCGAAACCCATGATCCTCCAAAAGGACCGTATCGATATCGGCCCCCAGGTCGAACGCCAGATCCTCGTAGTGCATCATGTCGTCGCTGCCGTCGTCGTAATAATAGGATTCCTCGAAAAACAGCGCGCTGCACCAGATCGCCTGAACCAGACTCTTGGGCAGGTCCTGGACCAGCTTGGTCTGCGGCTGGGCAGCGGCACCTCCGGCGACGGCAAGCCCGAGGACAAGCGATATTGGCAATACATATCCCGAAAATTTCATAAGCTCCGTCCCCTGTCTTGGTTGGCGTGCCGACCACGCGCCGACCATAGCAAGCCCCACACCTGTCCGTAAACGCCACCCACAGCCAATTCTTGAGCGAAAGATTCGGTAGCCAAACCGGCCAAAGCAAAGGGCCCGGATCAACCGATCCGGGCCCTTTGTACTTCATTCAGACTGCCTGTCGGTCAGGCGCCCGACTTCATGTCTTCCTTGGCGCGCTCTGCGTAGATGTAGAGCGGGCGCACGTCCTTGTTGTCCACGACTTCCTGGCTGATGACCACTTCCTCGACCCCTTCGAGCGAAGGCAGGTCGTACATGGTATCGAGCAGGATGGCCTCGAGGATCGAACGCAAGCCGCGCGCACCTGTCTTGCGGGCGATGGCCTGACGGGCAACCGCCTTTAGGGCGTCCTCGTGGAAGGTCAGTTGCACATCTTCCATCTCGAACAGACGTGCGTACTGACGAACCAGGGCGTTCTTGGGCTCGGAAAGAATCTGCACGAGTGCATCCTCATCGAGATCTTCGAGCGTCGCGATCACCGGCAGACGGCCGATAAATTCGGGAATCAGTCCGAAACGGACCATATCCTCGGGCTCGACTTCGGCAAGAACGTCGCCGACCCTGCGGTCGTTGGGGTCCTTGACTGCCGCCGTAAATCCGATCGAAGAGTTTTCGCCCCGCGCCGCGATGACCTTTTCAAGTCCGGCAAAGGCACCGCCGCAGATAAACAGGATATTGGTCGTGTCCACCTGCAGGAATTCCTGCTGCGGATGCTTGCGGCCACCCTGGGGTGGAACCGAAGCCACTGTGCCTTCCATGATCTTGAGCAGCGCCTGCTGCACGCCCTCACCCGAAACGTCGCGGGTGATGGAAGGGTTGTCCGACTTGCGCGAAATCTTGTCGACTTCGTCGATATAGACAATACCACGCTGCGCCTTGTCGACGTTATAGTCGGCGGACTGCAACAGCTTGAGAATGATGTTTTCGACATCCTCACCCACATAACCGGCTTCGGTCAGGGTCGTGGCGTCTGCCATTGTGAACGGCACGTCGAGAATGCGCGCCAGCGTCTGGGCCAGCAGCGTCTTGCCGCAACCGGTCGGACCGATCAGGAGGATATTGGACTTGGAAAGCTCCACATCCTGATTCTTGGTCGCGTGGTGCAGGCGCTTGTAGTGGTTGTGAACGGCCACCGAGAGCACGCGCTTGGCGCGCCGCTGGCCGATAACGTAATCGTCGAGCACTTTGCAGATATCGGCCGGGCTCGGCACACCATCTGCGGACTTGACCATCGAGGTTTTCGATTCCTCGCGGATGATGTCCATGCACAACTCAACGCATTCATCGCAGATGAATACGGTGGGTCCGGCGATCAGCTTGCGAACTTCGTGTTGGGACTTCCCGCAGAACGAGCAGTACAGCGTGTTCTTGGAGGAATCTCCGCTCGAATTTTCCTTGGACATCTAGCAACTCCAGAAGCGTTGCAAACGCTTGGTTCAGTTTCGCCGATTTGAGAACGCTACCCGACGACGCATGAACAATTTCTCACTGTGACCATAAAGATCGTTCCGCCGGGGCGCAATCGGCACGGGCGCTTTCTCCAGCGCCCGTTGCGTGCGGTGTATAATCGAGGTTTACGCTCCACCTTCCGGCACGGCCCGCTTATCGTGAACGTGGTCGATAAGGCCGAGTTCCTTGGCCTCTTGCGGCGAAAGGAACTTGTCGCGCTCGAGAAGGTCTTCGACCTGCTGATATTCGAGCCCGGAATGCTTCACGTAGATTTCATTGAGCCGGCGCTTCAGATTCTCGGCCTCGCGGGCGTGAATCATGATGTCGGTCACCTGGCCCTGATAGCCGCCCGAGGGCTGGTGCACCATCACACGGGCATTGGGCAGCGCGCCGCGCATGTCCTTTTCGCCGGCGGTCAGGAGCAGCGATCCCATCGACGCCGCCTGGCCCATGCACAGGGTCTGAACCTTGGGACGGATAAACTGCATCGTGTCGTAGATCGACAGCCCCGCCGTCACCACCCCGCCAGGCGAGTTGATGTACATGGCGATTTCCTTTTTCGGATTTTCCGATTCGAGGAAAAGAAGCTGTGCGACGATCACCGAGGCCATATTGTCCTCGACGACGCCGGTCACGAAAATGATGCGCTCGCGCAAAAGGCGCGAATAGATATCGAAGGCGCGTTCGCCGCGATTGGACTGCTCGACCACCATCGGCACGAGCGTGTTCATGTATAGATCGACGGGATCTCGCATGTTTTGGGTAACTCCCCCGGAGAAAAGGATTCGGCTTGTCGGCCAGATAGCAAGCGATTGCTGCTTAAAGGACGGTCAAGCGTCACATAGGCTTGGCCGCGTTCAACTTCAATAGCAAGCCCAAGCATGGCCCTATTGTGGCGCATGCTTAACGCTCCCGGCCTGTCCACATGGTCAGACAAAGCTGGTGGCCACGCCCTTCTTGCGGAAATACGCCTGCATCAGCTTGCGGCCCTGCCGATTGGGCTGGGCCAGCTTGGAGGTTTCGAACACCGCTTCCTTGGCGCCTTCGCGCGCCATCGCGCTCTTGAGCGTTGCGATATGGAGATCGAGATCCTCATTGTCATTTTCAAGCGAAGTATAGATGGCCTCGATGGCCTGCGAAACTGTGATGTCGCTCACAATAACTGGTCTCCAGAATGGTCCGGCCCATACCTAAAGAATTTCTGGGCATGGGCAAGACCTGACCATAGGCATGAAGAATTTGCTGCAATAGGCTAGCACAAAAGCAAGAAGGACTCCCGACCGATGGCAGCCATACTCCAGGTCCGGCCGATCACCGACGTCGCCGCCGATCGTTGCGCCAGCGCCCGCCCCTCCGATCCCGCCTTCTACCAGAACCCCTATCCGTTCTACGCAGCGCGCCACGCTACCCGTCAGGCGTTCTTCTGGACTGAATACGGCCATTGGTGCTTTGCCGATTTCCCATCGGTCAGCGCGCTTCTGCGCGACCGGCGATTCGGCCGCGACATTCTCCACGTCGCCACGCGCGAAGAAATCGGCCTGCCGCAGCCCCAGCCCCACACCGCCGATTTCGACCTCACCGAAAAATATTCGCTACTCAATCTCGAACCGCCCGCCCATTCGCGCCTGCGCACGCTGGTCAACCGCGCTTTCGTCTCCCGGCAGGTCGAATTGCTCCGCCCCCGCATCGCCAATCTTGTCCATTCCATCATCGATGGCTTTGAGGATCAGGGCAGCGTCGAGTTGATTAAGGCCTTCGCCGCCCCCATTCCGGCCATCGTCATCGCCGAAATGATCGGTCTCCCCTCGCAAATGGCGCCCCAGTTGCTCGACTGGTCCAACCGCATGGTCAAGATGTATATGTTCGATGTCAGCCACGATATCGAACGCGACGCCAACCGCGCAGCCGCCGAATTCACCGCCTATCTGCGCACAGTCATCGCCGAGCGCCGCAAGCTGCCCCGCGAGGATTTGCTCAGCCACATGATTGCCGCCGAGCAGGGTGGGGAACGCCTGAGCGAAGACGAAATGCTCTCGACCGCCATTCTGCTGCTCAACGCCGGGCACGAAGCGACCGTCCACACCACCGGCAATGCCGTCAAAGCCATCCTTGAAAGCGGCTATGATCCGCGCATGCTGTTTGCAGACGACGCAGCTACCGCCGCCACAGTCGAGGAAGCGCTGCGGTTCGATGCGCCATTGCACATGTTCACCCGCTACGCTCTCGAAGACCTCGACTACGACGGCATTCCATTGCGAAAGGGTGATGTGATCGGCCTGATGCTCGGCGCCGCCAACCGCGACCCGAACCGCTTCACAAACCCCAACACCTTCGACCCTTTACGCACGGATGGCGCCAATGTCAGCTTCGGCGCCGGCATCCATTTCTGCATCGGCGCGCCCCTGGCCCGCCTCGAAATGCAGATCGCGCTGCGCACCCTTTTCGAGCGCCTGCCCAGGCTTCACCTCTCGGCACCACCCCGCTACGCCGATGTCTATCATTTCCACGGATTGGAGCGGCTCGACGTGAGCTGGTAGGAACGGCCCCGGACCTCGCCGTTAAGGCCCCGCCACGGACAAGTCGGCCAACACTTCGGGAATCAAGCCCGGCAAATCGTCGGCCACCATCCCCGGCTTGCCAAAACGCTGTGCTGCCCGCCCATGGATATAAGCACCCGCGCAAGCAGCCTCAAAGCTGCCCATGCCCTGGGCAAGCAACCCTCCGATCAATCCCGCCAGCACATCGCCCGCGCCCGCGGTGGCGAGGATCGGCGTACCGGTGGTGTTGATAACGGCGCGCCCCTCGGGATGGCCAATCACCGTATCCGAACCCTTGAGCAGCACGATTGCGCCAGAGCGCCGGGCCGCCGCGATCGCCATGTCCGTCTTGGCGCCGTCGATCTCACCGAACAACCTGTTGAATTCCCCTGCATGGGGCGTAAGGACCACGCTTTCCGACTCACGTTTGCCGATGGCCGAAAACAGGATGTTCGGCTGGTCGGCAAAACTCGTCAGTGCGTCGGCGTCCAACACCAGCCGCGCCTGGCTCTCGAGAGCCGCCAGCACCATCTGCCGCGTTGCCTCCCCGATACCTGTCCCCGGCCCAATGACCAGCGCGTTCTTGCGCGTATCCTCAAGCAACCGTGCCAGCCCCGCGCCATCATCAACTTCGGCGAGCATGATTGCCGTCACATGGGCTGCGTGCACGAGCAGCGCTTCCCGCTCTCCGGCGATCGTTACCAGGCCCGCCCCACTTCGCGCAGCGCCGAGCGCCGACAGCCGGGCCGCCCCGGTGTGCAGCGCGCCGCCCGAAACCACGACGCAATGACCCGCATCGAATTTGTGCCCCTCTGCTGCGCGCACGGGCAGCGTCCAGAGCCGCGGATCGTTCTCGTAAAGGCGTATGTCGATCTCTAAAAGCACTGCGTCTGGAATTCCGATATCGGCCAGCAGCACTTCACCGCATAACCCGCCGCCCGGCAACAGCAAATGGCCCGGTTTGTGACGGAAGAAGGTGACCGTGAGGTCGGCTCGCACGGCCACGCCGCGCACCGCTCCTGTTTCCCCATCGACCCCGCTGGGGATGTCGACAGCCACCACTTTTGCCGCGCTTTCATTGATTGCTTCGACAAGATCGGCCATCTCACCCTCGACGTCGCGCGACAGACCCGCACCCAGCAGGGCATCGACGATGATTCCGAAGTCCGGGCACATTCCCGGGGCCGCCGTTTCGATGGCGCCACCCCACATCCGGGCCATCATCGCCGCGTCGCCGTCGAGATCGCTCTTGGTGCAGGTCAGCCCCAGCCGCACCGGCCAGCCGCGCTCGGACAGCAGGCGCGCCACGACAAACCCGTCGCCGCCATTGTTGCCTGGCCCGCAAAGAACCAGAACCGGCTGCAGCACAAACCTGCGGCTCACCTCATAGGCAACCGCCTGCCCCGCATTTTCCATCAAACTGAGCGAATTGACGCCGCTTTCGATCGCCAGCCTGTCGGCCATGGCCATCTGTTTTGGGGTTAGCAGGTCCTGCACCATCAACTCCGGTCACAATCGGCAGCACCATCCCCCGACACGGCCTGCAATCACAAACAAATAGGGCCCCGCAAAGGTTGCGGAGCCCTATTCAAATAGCGAGTTCTGTGTCGATAACGTGGCCGTTACCTATCGCTCCACAGAGCTTTAGTGATCGTGATCGCTCTCGATCCGGAGTGCTGCCAGGAAAAGTGGGTCCCACTTTTCCGGTTCAGCAGCGCGACCACAAGGAAACGATGTCGTCAGTGATCGTGATCGCTGTCGATATCGAATCCGTCTTCGCCCTCGCGGACCAGCTTGACCAGTTCTTCGCGGCTGGTCTTCTTGTCCTTGACGTCGGCCAGTTCGACAACGAAATCGACGACCTTGTTTTCAAAGATCGGCGCACGCAGACCGGCAAGAGCGTTAGGGTTCTTGCGGTAATAATCGTACACCTGCTGTTCCTGGCCGGGGAAGCGCCGCACTTCGGCAATCAGCGCCTGCTGGTGCTCTTCGTCCGACACGGTGATCTCGTTGACATTGCCGATCTCGGCGACGACCAGCCCCAGACGCACGCGGCGCTCGGCGATCTTGCGATAGTCTTCCTGCGCCTTTTCCTCGGTCGTGCCTTCCGATTCGAAGGTCTTGCCGTGGTGCTCGACTTCGTGCTTGACGCGATTCCAGATCGCATCGAACTCGGATTCGACCAGCTTGGCCGGCACGTCGAACTTGTGGCCCTCGTCGAGCGCGTCGAGAACGAGGCGCTTGAGCCGCTGCTGCGACAGGCTCTTGTTCTGGCTTTCGATCTGCTCACGGATCGCCGTCTTCAGCGCCGCGAGGTCTTCGAGACCCAACGTCTTGGCGAACTCGTCATTGAGTTCCACATCGGCCTTGGGGCCATCCACATGGAGCACATTGACGTCGAACTCGGCCTCTTTCCCGGCCAGTTCAGCGTTCTGGTAATCTTCGGGGAACGTGACCTTGATGGTCTTGTTGCCGCCTTTCTTGACGCCAATCAGACCCTCTTCGAAGCCGGGAATGAACTGGCCGGACCCCACCGTCAGGTGGGTGTGCTCGGCCGAACCACCTTCAAAGGGCTCACCGTCGATCTTGCCGACGAACGAGAGACCGACACGGTCGCCGTCTTCGACAACACCATCGTCACCCTTGTCTTCATACTGGCGGTTCTGCTTGAAGAACTTTTCGACTTCCTCGTCGACTTCCTCGTCGGTCACTTCAACAACCGGCCGTTCGAGCGCGATGGTCTTGAAATCCATCAGCGAAACGGGGGGAAGCACTTCGTAGGAAACCGAAAATGCCAGATCGCCTTCACCATCCAGCACGCGGTTGATGAGGGCCTGATCTTCGCTCAGGTCGATTTCGGGCTGGGTCGCGGCCTTTTCCGAGCGCTCCTCGAGTGTCTTGGAAACGGTCTCGTTGATCGAATCCTGCAGCACTTCGCTCATCAGCGAGCGGCCATAAACCTTTTTCAGATGCGCGGTCGGCACCTTGCCGGGGCGGAAGCCCTTGATCTGCACCTTGCCCCGAACCTCGTCGAGCTTTTCGTCGAGTTTCGATGCGAGCGCCGTCGCCGGAATGGTCACATCGAGCTTGCGGCGCAGCCCTTCGTTCAGAGTTTCAGTTACGTTCATTTTGCGTATCGATCCCGTATTTTCGTAAATCGTGTTGGAAGCCGGCGCAGAATTTGGTGCGGGTGAGAGGAGTCGAACCTCCACGCCTTGCGGCGCTGGAACCTAAATCCAGTGCGTCTGCCAGTTCCGCCACACCCGCGCATCTCGTACGCCCGGCGTCGAGTTGGCACGCGTCCTAGCCCAACTTCTCATTGCAGTCAAAGCCTCATTGGTTCGGGGCCCGCGTTCCCCTGCGTTTGCGTGCCACGCCATCCTGTTCCATGATGCGTCCAAACGGCATCGCGCCATCAGCATCGCAAATGCTCATTATATAGGCATATTGCCCATATTTTGACCGACAGCCATACAGAATAGATGACAAAAAGGTTTCGTTTATCCATACAACCCTTTGTTTTCGCAGCACTGAAGTCGCAAAAATCCCGATTGGCACACCCCATGCATTCAATGGGCCAACCGGTCCCGAACACGAGGAGACGTGGACATGAAAAAGATTGAGGCCATCGTCAAACCCTTCAAGCTCGATGAGGTCAAAGAGGCCCTTCAGGAAGTTGGGTTGCAAGGCATCACAGTGACGGAGGCCAAGGGATTCGGTCGTCAGAAGGGCCACACCGAGCTCTACCGGGGCGCCGAATACGTCGTCGATTTCCTGCCCAAGGTCAAAGTCGAGGTCGTTGTACCGGACCAGCTTGCCGACAAGGCGATCGAGGCGATCCGCAACGCGGCGCAGACCGGTCGGATTGGCGACGGCAAGATTTTCGTTTCGACGGTCGAACAGGCCATTCGAATCCGCACGGGCGAAAGCGGAGACGAAGCCCTATAATGGGGCTTCGTGAAACCAAGTCAGGCGCGCGACAAACTCCTCCCGGACGTTTTAAGCGCAGGCATAAACTTCAAACACCAATTTCTGGGGATCTATTATGAGCTCAGCAAACGATCTTATGCAAAAGATCAAGGACGAAGGCATCAAATACGTTGACCTTCGCTTCACCGACCTGCGCGGCAAGCTTCAGCATGTCACCATGGACGCATCGGTTGTCGATGCCGACATGTTCGAAGAAGGCGTCATGTTCGACGGCTCCTCGATTGCTGGCTGGAAGGCCATCAACGAATCCGACATGGTCCTTATGCCCGACAACGATTCGGCCTATGTCGATCCGTTCTTTTCGGCGCCTACCCTGTGCGTGAACTGCGACATTCTCGAGCCGGCGACCTACCAGCCCTACAATCGTGATCCGCGCTCCATCGCCAAGAAGGCCGAGGCCTTCGTCAAGACCTCCGGCGTTGGCGATTTCGTCGGTTTCGGTCCCGAACCCGAATTCTTCCTGTTCGACGATGTGAAATATTCGACCTCGACCTACAAGGTCGGTTTCCAGGTTGATTCCTCCGAACTCGGCTCCAACTCGGACGCCGATTACGAGGGCGGCAACACCGGCCACCACGTCGGACTCAAGAAGGGCTACTTCCCGGTTCCGCCGGTCGATAGCGCCCAGGACATCCGCGGTGAAATGCTCGAAGCGCTTGCCGCGATGGGCGTGGTCGTCGAAAAGCACCACCACGAAGTGGCTTCCGCCCAGCACGAACTCGGCATCAAGTTCGCTCCGATGATCACCGCTGCCGATCACGTCCTGCTCTACAAGTATGGTGTCCAGCAGGTCGCCCAGTCCTACGGCAAGACGGCAACCTTCATGCCCAAGCCTGTTTACGGCGACAACGGCTCGGGCATGCACTGCCACCAGTCGATCTGGAAAGACGGCAAGCCGCTCTTCGCCGGCGACGAATATGCTGGCCTGTCGATGGAATGCCTTTACTACATCGGCGGCGTCATCAAGCACGCCAAGGCCATCAACGCCTTCACCAACCCGACCACCAACTCCTACAAGCGTCTGGTGCCGGGCTTTGAGGCCCCCGTGCTGCTGGCCTATTCGGCCCGCAACCGGTCCGCTTCGTGCCGCATCCCCTTCGGTCAGAGCCCGAAGTCCAAGCGCGTCGAAGTCCGCTTCCCCGATCCGCTCGCCAATCCCTATCTCGCCTTCACGGCGCTGCTCATGGCTGGCCTTGACGGCATCAAGAACAAGATCCACCCGGGCGACCCGATGGACAAGGATCTCTACGAGCTGCCCAAGGAAGAGCTCCAGGGCATCCCGACCGTTTCCGCCTCCCTGCGCGAAGCGCTGGACAGCCTTTCGGCCGACCGCGACTTCCTCAAGGCCGGCGGCGTGATGGACGACGACTTCATCGACTCCTACATCGACCTCAAGATGGAAGAAGTGATCAAGTTCGAACACACCCCTCACCCCGTCGAGTACGAGATGTACTACTCGGCCTGAGGGCCACTGTTAATCGCATACGGAAAGGGCTCCTTCGGGAGCCCTTTTGCTTGGCGCATATGCTGCATGCAGGCTGCAAATTTCCATAGGGGCCGAGGCCGGAACGTGCGATGCTGCGCGGGCGCAAACGATCATGTTTGCGCGCTCAAAGGACAGCGACATGGCCAAAGGTCAGGTGCGGAAAAACCGCGAAGCGAAAAAGCCTAAACAGGCCAAAGAGAAAACTATAGCAGCAGCGCCCTCGCTAAAGGGTGTCGTTCAGCTTGGAGAGCATAAAAAGCCCAAGAAATAACGGACGAGGGATTCCCAGGCCCTGAGGGGCAGAGAAGCACTGCTTTTCGAGTGTTGCCCCTGCCCCCACCTCCCGGTTTGTTGATCGCCATCCTGCCCGCGACGCCGCACAAAAGCCCATCTTGCCCGACACATCGCCCGAACGGATACCCACTCTTGCGCGCGGCCTTCATTCCATGACGATTTCAACCTTCCTTCGCCCCGC
>PBNW01000041.1 GCA_002723255.1 Pelagibacterium sp.
GGTCGGTACCGGCGCCTTCTCGGGCACCCAGGATTAATTGCGGGCCTCCAACCTGTAACGGGTACGGCATGATCGTGCCGTACCCGTCTGTTTTTGGGATACAGGCGATGCGTATTGCGATCCTTATGGTGGCTCTTGTTCTGGGATTGGCGGGCACAGCGGCCGGCCGCGAACCCGACGGCGCCTTGCTGGCACGCCTTTTGGCGTCGGGGGACTATGGTGGGGCCCGTGCCCATCTTGCCGCCACTGTAACCGAGCCGGCGCTGCATGCGCTTCATCGTACCCATCTCGAAGGGCTGATCGCCCGGCAGCAGGGCAGGAACGCCGAGGCCGCCGCGCTGTTTCGCGCCGTGCTGGCCATCGAGCCGGGTTTCGTTGCGGCGCGTGTCGAATTGGCCAGAAGCCTGCTTGCCACGCGCAGTTTCGAGGGCGCACAGCACCATCTGGACATTCTGGCGCTCCACCCCGATGACGAAATCGGCAGCCTTGCGCAGTCGGGCCTCGACCATATCAGGGCCAATCGCGGTTATGGCGCCCAGATGCATTTTTCCATAGCGCCATCGAGCAATCTCAACAGGGGCAGTTCGCACCAGACTTTTGCCGCTGGCGGGCTGGCCTTTGCGATCGATCCAGATTCGCGCCGGACGGCGGGGACGGCGATCACGATCGGTGGGAGCGCCTATCACAGCTCCAATCTGCCCAACGGGCAGACCATCGTTGCAAGCGCTGCGGCGGATCTGACCACCGATATCGAGGGAACGCGCGCCGAACAGATATCGCTGAGCACCGGACTGAGTTGGCAGGGCCGTATCGGCAATGGCCGATTTGCGCTCGGCCCGATTGCCGATGCGACCTATCGGGGGCTCGAGCCCCATCTTGTGCGCTATGGGCTGAGCGGGAAACTCGATGTTCTTGCCGGGCCGCAAAACCTTGTGGGGTTAAGCTTTACCGCTTTGGGCCAGGACTACGCCTCGCAGGCCTATCGTGATGGGTTTCGGGTGCTGGCCGGTGCGCAATTGACCCATGCGTTCAGCCCGACGGTGCGGGCAAGTCTTTCAGTGGGCATGGACATCGAACGCACGCAAAGGGCCCATCTCGACCGGGACGGGGTGTCTGGCGAAGTGCGGCTGGCGAGCGATTGGCGGGGCGGATTTTCGACTTCGCTTTTTGCACGCTATGCCAGGGACCAGTATCTGGGGAACTATCCGGGCACCGGCACGCCGCGCCTCGATGATCGGCTGAGCGCGGGGGGTACGGTCTCGAACAGCCGGATCGATCTTGGCGGTTTTACGCCGGCGCTCACCTACAGCTATACGCGGCAGTTTTCCAATGTGAGCTTTTTCGACCATGACAGCCATGATGTCAGCCTGGGGTTGACCAAGGCGTTCTAGGACCGTGATCGCACGGCAATTGCCGGTTCCCATCACCCTCCGATTTTGCTAAGCGCTATGGCCGTGGTCCCGTAGCTCAGCAGGATAGAGCATCAGATTCCTAATCTGAGGGTCACTGGTTCGAATCCAGTCGGGATCACCATTTTCGTGCCGCGCCGTCGAGCGGCTCAGCCCAGCAGCACCCAGCGGATGAGAAGGCCGACCACGGTTACCGTGCCCACGCCGGCCGCCCACAATCCGGCAAACCACAAAAGGCGGGTGCCGAGCTGTTGTGCTTTTTTCAATGGTAGCCCTCGGCGGGGTCCACCTTGCCGCGAAACACCCAATAGGCATAGCCGGTATAGGCCAGGATGATGGGGACCAGCACCAGCGCTCCGACAAGCAGGAACATCAGGCTGGAATCGGGGGCGGCGGCCTCTTCAATGGTCAGCGCCGTTGGCACGATATAGGGATAGAAACTGATCCCGAGCCCGGCAAAGCTCACCACGAACAGGCCCAGGGCAGCGAGGAAAGGCTGCAGGTGCTTGTCGCGCGTCAGCCCGTGCCAGAGCGCCAGGGCGCAGCCAGCCAGAAGCAGGGGGACGATGTAGGAGAACAGGGACGCAGGGAAGGTGAACCAGCGTTCGAAATAGACAATGGAGATAAACGGGCTCCAGAGCGAGACGATACCGATCAGACCGAGCATGGCAACGCCGGTGATCATGGCGTAGCGCCGGGCGGTGGCCTGCAATTTGCCGCCGGTCTTGAGGTTGAGCCATGTCGCGCCCAACAGCGCATAGCCGATGACGACGGAAAGTCCGGTGACGATCGAGAACGGGGTGAGCCAGTCCCACCAGCCGCCCGCATATTCACGGTCAACGATGTTTATGCCCTGAACCAGAGCGCCGAGCGCGATCCCCTGCATGAACGCCGATACCGTCGATCCGATCCAGAATCCCGTGTCCCAGAAATTGGCCCAGCGGACGGTGCGCCAGCGGAATTCGAAGGCGACGCCGCGAAAGACCAGGCCCAGCAGCATCAGGATTATGGGCATATAGAGCGCCGGCAACACCGTTGCATACACCACCGGGAAGACCGCCATAAGCCCGCCGCCGCCAAGCACCAGCCAGGTCTCGTTGCCGTCCCAGACCGGCGCAATGGAGTTGGTCATGATGTTGCGGTCGTGACGGCTGGGGAAGAAGGGGAAAAGGATGCCCACCCCCAGGTCAAACCCGTCGAGAACCACGTAGGCGAGCACGGCAAAGGCAATCAGCCCCGCCCAGACCGTCGGCAGATCAATCGGCACGATCGCCTCCTTCGCGGATGGTATTTTCCTGGGCCGGACCGGGGTTGATGCCGCTGGCGCGGTGCGGGCCGCGTTCGAGTTCGCGATCGTCTTCAAGAACCGGCGTGCGGTGCATCAGGCGCAGCAGATAAAAGACCCCGGCGCCGAAGACGAAGAAATAGACGATGACGAATGCGGTCAGCGATGCCCCCACGGCCGGAGCGTCGACCGGCGAGAGGCTCTCAGATGTCCGCATCAGACCATAGACGGTGTAGGGCTGGCGGCCCACCTCGGTGGTGAACCACCCCGCGATGACCGCCACAAACCCCGAGGGGCCCATGACCAGCGCGGCCCGGTGCAGCCAGCGCGCCTCGTAGAGCGTCTTGCGATAGCGGGCCCACAGCGACCAAATGCCGATCCCCAGCATCAGAAAGCCGATGCCGACCATGATGCGAAAGGCAAAGAAGGGGATCAGCGCGGGCGGGCGCTCATCCTCGGGAAAGGCTTTCAGACCCTCCACCCGGCCATCGAGATGATGGGTCAGGATCAAAGAGCCGAGATAGGGGATTTCGATGGCGAACCGGGTCTCCTCGGCCTCATCGTCGGGGATGCCGAACAGGATCAGCGGTGCGCCGTCGTGGCTGTCGTAATGGCCCTCCATGGCGGCGATCTTGGCCGGCTGGTGTTCGAGGGTGTTGAGCCCGTGCATGTCGCCGGCGAAAATCTGGATGGGGGTCACGATGGCGGCCATCCACATGGCCATGGAAAACATGATCCGTGCCTGCCGGTTGGTCCGGTCGCGCAGCAGGTGAAACGCCCCGACGGCCCCCACGGCAAAGGCGGTGGTCAGAAACGCGGCCAGAACGGTATGGGTCAGGCGGTAGGGGAAGGAGGGATTGAAGACGATCTCCCACCAGTTTTCCGGCACGAACCGGCCCAGCTCGTCGATGGAATAGCCGGCGGGGGTGTGCATCCAGGAATTGACCGACAAGATCCAGGTGGCCGAAACCAGCGTGCCAAAGGCAACCACGGCGACGGCGAACATATGGAGCCCCTCGCCGACGCGCTTGCGGCCGAACAGCATGATGCCGAGAAACCCCGCCTCAAGGAAAAAGGCGGTCAGCACCTCATAGCCCATCAGCGGCCCGATCACCGCCCCGGCCCGCTCGGAAAACACCGACCAGTTGGTGCCGAACTGGTAGCTCATGACGATGCCCGATACCACGCCCATGCCAAAGGTGATGGCAAAGATCGTCTTCCAGTATTCGAAGAGATTGAGATAGGCGGGGTCGCGCTTCCAGAGCCAGAGCGCGTTCAAAACCGCAAGGTAGCTCGCCGTGCCGATGGAAAAGGCCGGGAAGATGAAGTGGAAGGAAACCGTGAAAGCGAACTGGATCCGCGCCAGCAGTTCAGCCGTCTGTCCGTAGTCCATGTATCACCTCGTAAGGGCTGACACATCAAACCGATCTTTTGGCTCAATTGCAAATGGCCGATGGCGGTAAGGCGCGCGGCATACTGCCCCAAGAGGCGGCTTGCCGCAGGGGCGGGCCAAACTATATGCACATCCGGGTCGGGGGTATGATAAGCCCGGCCGTACGTGACAGTGAACCGGAGCCCCGCCCATGCCGTCCTCAGCGCTTGCAAAGCTTACCCGCGCCATTGAGGAGCTCGAGCGCACCGTGGCGGTCAACCGCTATACCGATGCCGACCGGATGGCGCTCAAATCCGAGCTTGAAACGCGCATCCAGCAAATCGACGAATTGCGCCAGCGGCTATAGCCGTTCGCCCTAGAAGTTATCCTTGGCCTTGCGGATGGCGCCGAAGACCTGCCAGGCGGGGGCGTCTTCGTGGCCCATGGCCCTGGCCATCCGGGGCGTATCGGCGCGCAGGAAGGGGTTGGCGGCAAGATCCTCGCCCAGATTGAAGGGGATGGTGGGCCGACCCGAATCGATCTGGTCCTGAGCCTGTTTGGCCCGAGCCTTGAGGGCGGAATTGTCCGGATCGATCGAGAGGGCGAATCTGGCATTGGCGAGGGTGTATTCGTGGCCGCAATAGACCATGGTTTCGGGCGGCAGGGCCTTGAGCCGTTCAAGGCCGGCCCACATGGACTGGGCATCGCCCTCGAACATGCGGCCCACGCCCATGGAAAACAGGGCGTCGGCGGAAAACAGCACTTTTTCCTCGGGCGCGAAAAAGGCGATGTGGCCCAGGGTGTGGCCGGGCACGTCGATCACCTCAAAGATCGTTTCGCCCAAGCTCACCGTATCGCCGCCGCCGACCAGCGTATCGAGCCCGGCGATCTTGCCTGCTTCGCCCCTGGGGCCGATCACGTTGCAGTCAAATTTCCGCTTGAGGGGCGCGATGGCGTCGGTGTGGTCGGGGTGGTGGTGGGTGATCACGATATCGGTCAGAGTCCAGCCGCGCTTTTCGAGTTCGGCGAGAATCGGGGCCTCTTCGGGGGCGTCGATGGCGGCGACGCGGCCTGACGCTGTATCGCGGACGAGATAGCCGAAATTATCGCTGAGCGCTGGGAAAACGGCGATTTCGAGGGACATGGCAGGCCTCCTGTTTGATTTTGCGGCAAGGGTATGGCGCGGGCCTGTCACATGCAAGGTTTGACGTTGGAGACCAAACCGCCCACATAGGTCAGGTGCGTTTGCATCTGGCGCGAGTGAACAAAAATCCATGACACCTGACGTCGACGGGCTGATCCGCTTTTACAAATCACCCCTGGGCCGGCTGACGCGGCAATCGATCCGCCAGCAGGTGAGCGAGCTGGCCGGGGATGTCACCGGGCTGCGGCTGTTGGGGCTGGGGTTTGCCACGCCCTATCTGCGCGGGGCGCTCAAGGGGGCCGAGCGGGTGCTGGCCTTCATGCCGGCCCGGCAGGGGGCTTCGAGCTGGCCGCGCGAGGGCCCCTCGCACACGGTTTTGTGCGATCCGCTGGCAATGCCGCTGACCGATGCGGCCATGGACATGGCGATCGTCATTCACGGGTTCGAGCATGTCGTGGACCCCGAAGACATGATGCGTGAGTTGTGGCGGATCTGCGCGCCCAACGCGCAGGTGATCATCGTCGTGCCGCGGCGGCGCGGGCTGTGGGCGGGGCTGGACACCAATCCGTTCGGCTATGGCCAGCCCTATTCGCGCGGGCAGATGGACAAGCTGTTGCGCGATCACTCCTTTACGCCCCAAGTCTGGCGCGACGGGCTGTTTTTCCCGCCCATTCATTCCGGGCCGATCCTGCGCTCGGCGCGGATGATCGAAAAGGCGAGCAAGATATTCGGGCCGACCTTTGCCGGGGCGCTGTGCGTTCGGGCGAAAAAGGAACAGTTTCCCGCCATCGCGCGGCGCAAGCGGGCCGAAAAGGCGCTGGGGGCGCCCGAACTCAGCCCGCAGACGGCGCGGGAGGGGTTTTAGCAAAGGGGGCGGCGTTCGCCGGACCGATGGGGGTCAGCACGCTTGGCTGGTGCCCAGGGCGGCCTGACAGATTTCGACGCTCTCGGCCTCGTCGGGCGATTGGGCATTGTCCGCGTCGAGCCCGGCGGCTCTCGAGAGCGAGCGCTGGAACCAGGCCGCTTCCTCAGGGTTCAATCGCGAGAGCACCTGCTTTTCGACCTGTTCAACGGCACGGGTGAATTTGGCGAGGGTCTTTTGCCCTTTTGCCGTGATCTTGATGTGGCGGATGCGGCGGTCCTGCGGATCGGGGGTGCGCTTGACGAGGCCATCGTTTTCCAGCCCGTCGAGAAGATAGGTCAGGATGGTCTTGTCGAGCCCCAGCCGCTCGGCGATGGCGGCCTGGCTGTGGCAGGTTTCCTTTTCGACAAGCGCCATCACCAGAAAACCGCGCGCCCCGCCGGGCAGCCCGACAAGGGCTGCCTCGACCCGGGTCTGATAGGTGCGCAGCAGCGTTGCCAGGGCCCAGCCGAGATTGACGGGGAGCGAGGGGGCTGCCGGGGTGTTGTCCGAAGTGTCCATGGCACCATTTTAGCCTCCGGCAGCGCGCAAGTCGAGGATGGTCAGCCCCGCAGGCGTCCGGCCAGACGCCGGCCATTCTCGCCGGCCAGTGCGTGGGCATTTGCAAGATTTTCGGCGGCCATCCCGCGCAACGATTCCATGGCCGGGTTGACATCGGCCAGGGTGAGTTCGCATTCGACGAGTTCGAGATCGAGCATCCAGATGTCGGCGAGGATGCGCCGGTACCAGGCGGTGCCGTGATCCCAACCATGGCGCGGGGTGCCCGGGCCATAGCCGCCGCCACGGGCAACAATGAGCTGGGCGGGGCGGCCCTTTATCGGGCTCTCAACACCGGACGCCAGGCGCGGATCGGTGAGCACGATGTCGGCCCAAGTCTTGAAGTGCTGGGAGACGCCGAAATTGTAGAACGGAAGCGCAAAGACATAGGCATCGGCCTTTATGAGTTCATCGGCCAGCTCGGTTGCCAGCTGCAGGGACGAAGTCTGGCTGGCGGTGCGCTGGTCGGGTGCGGTGTGGGGCGCGAACACCGCATCGGCCCAGGCCGTGGAGGGCAGCGGGCTCAGGCCGATTTCGCGCCGGGAAAGGGAGATGTCTGCCCCATCGGAGACGAGTGCGGATTGGAGCGTATCGGCGATGGCGCGGGTGACCGAGCCCTCATTGCGAATGGAGGCGTCGAGGCGAAAGAGCGTGGGCATAAAATTACTTTCAGATGATAGAACTGAAAGATCATCTATTAGAAAGATCATATTTTGTAAATACGGTAATTGGATCTTCGAGCCGGCGGGCGATGCTGGGTGTCATCATCGAGCGTCATCAAATTGTGACCCGACGGCGTTAGCTCCTGCACCGTAGTTAAACTTGAGCGCGGCGCCCTGCCATCTCCTTGATGGGAGGCGCGGGCGCGCGCCAATTATCCGGGATCTTTCTTGATGACCAAGCCGTTGCACGCCCTCGCAGTGCTTTTCGCTGCCTACAGCGCGCTCGTTCCGACAATGGTGCTGGCGCAGTCCTCGGACACCGCCCGCGACACCATTTTCGCGGTTCAGCAGCGTTTCGCGACCGAACTCGACACCGAGACCCTCCGCGCGCTTGACGCTGAATCGGCCCTTGCCCTGCTGTCGCCATCCGAGCGCGAGGCCATGGGTCAGCAGTTCGTCCAGTTCGACGTCAACGTCCCGGTTACGGTCTATATCGCACGCGGTGGCGTCGAACCGTTCTGGTTCGAAGATTTTGGCTTCGAGCCGACCGATCTCGAACTCCAGATTCGCCACGAGACCAATTGGAAGGTCTGGAAGGCCGATTTCGCGGCCGGTGCAATCGGGCTTGGTGTCAATGGCCTGACCAGCGCGCAAATCGGCGACAGCGGCGAGCAATATGCCGTGATCGTCGCGCCGCAGAACCCCGAGGATACGCTCGAGATCACCGGACCGGCCGATCATTACGGTGTCGCGACCGCCGAGCTGGACACGCCCGCCTGGAAGGACGAGCCCAGCCGCTATTTCGAGATGCTGCCCGAGGAACTCGAAGGCCTGACGGTCGTCCAGCTTCTGCGCAGCCGTCGCCATGACGGCTTTCTTGTGGAGTTCGCACGATTTACCGACTTCCCCTCAACGCCCGCGCCCGACCAGGTCGTGATCAATCTGGGTGCCGATCCGCGTCGGCAGGTTTCGATCTCCTGGCGCACCGCAGAAGAGATCGCAACTGGCGAAGTGCACATCGCGCCGTCTGAAGCTTTCGATCCCGAAGGCGATTTCGAAACCGTTAAGGCCAACGCCGCTCCTATCGATTCTCCGCGCGACCAGATCATGGGCGACTACACGGCGATCGACGATTTCCCCGGCATGCTCACCGATCTCTGGCCCGAGCCTGCCAATGATCCGACAATCATGCGTCACACCGCGCGCCTGACCGACCTCAAGCCGGGCACACAATACACCTATGTCGTGGGCAGCGACGAAGGCGGCTGGAGCGATCCCTTCACGTTCAGCACGGCCCCAGACGAGCCAGAACCGTTCAGCTTCATCTATTGGGGCGACGTACAGCATGGGTTTGAGACCTGGGCGCCACTCGTCGAGATGGCCGCCGAGGCTGCCCCGGACGCCGCCTTCCATCTCATCGCCGGCGACCTGGTGGCGCGCGGACCGGAGCGGGACGACTGGGATGGCTTCTTTGCTGGAGCCGGTAACGCCTTCGCGGCGACGCCCATTGTGCCCCTGCTCGGAAACCATGAGTACAACGGCACCCCAAGCCCCTCGGTCTATCTCGATACCTTCGATCTGCCCGAGAATGGGGCCGAGGGCCTGACCGAGCGCACCTATGCCTTTGGCTATGGCGATGCGCTGTTTGTCGTCCTCGACGCCAACCGCAAGAGCGAAGCCGAACTCGCGGCCCAGACGGCGTGGCTGGAAGATCAGCTCGCCAATTCGGAGGCGAGCTGGAACATCGTCGCCTTCCACCAGCCTGTCTATCCAGGCCGGGGCGGCCAGGACGAGCCCGAGTTTCGCGAAGCCTGGACACCTCTTTTTGACGCGTACAACGTGGACCTGGTCCTCCAGGGGCACCACCACATGTACCAACGAACCCCGGCCGTGCGCGCTGGCGCGCCGGACCCGGAGGGCACGATCTACGTCATCGCCAATGCCGGCAACAAATACTACGAGGCAGATCGCTTCGAGGAACGCTTCGGGTTTTCTCCCCAGGTGCTGGTCGAAGAGATTCAGACCTACCAGCTGGTGACCGTGGGTGACGATGTGCTGAGCTTTAAGGCCGTCGATCTTGCCGGAAATGTCGTCGACAGCTTCGATATCGCTGCCGACTAGCAAAAAAGGGGCCCGGTCGCTTTGGCGCCGGGCCCTGACTGGCCGCCAGGCTAGACCGTGTCCAGCAAAAGCATGTCCTCGACCCGATCGGGGATGGAAACGGTTTTGCGGTTTGGACACGCGATAAAACAAGGGTTTGGAGCCAAGGATTTGATTCAATCAAATCCTGAACGGCTCTAGGGATCGTTTTCTCGGAACCATCCGCCCACGATATCGCGATAGGTGCCCGTCCGGGAGAGGCGCTCGGTGAGGGCGTCGAGTTCGGCTTCGGTCCAGCCGTCGGGATCGGTTATTTCGATCCAGGCCTTGAGATAATGCTGGGGGGCGTAAACGTGTCCGTAGCCGACCGGGGAGGTCTGGGCGAGGACCAGATCGAAGGTGACCTGGAGGAAGGTGACGACCGGATACCAGGTGAGGTCGGGGGAAACGTCGGGTGCGCGGCGGCCCTCGAGCCATGCGGGGCGGCGATAGATCGTGCCGGGGTCGAAAAACACAACCGGGTCGGAGCCATATTGCAAATAGAACAGGCGCAGCGGCCCCCAGCGCCCTCCATCCGATTGCAGGCCTTCGAACTGGTTGGCGTAGCGCACGATGGAGCCGTCGCCCACCTGCGGCAGCCAGGCGGGGCTTAGGGGATTGCGCGCGCCGGTGACGTCGCGCCAGATCTGGCTGGCAAAGGGCGGACCGACCCAAAGTGCGCCCGCTATGGGATTTGAGAGGACATCGAAGAGGTTGATCGATGCCTGGGAGGAGTAGGCGCCAAGGCTGAGGCCATGCAGGTAGAGCTCGGGGCGGGTCCGGGCCGGCAGGGTGTTCCAGTAATCATAGACGACATCGAACAGGGCGCGCGCGGCCTCGACCCCCACATTGGGCTCGGACACCAAAGAGAGCCAGCTTGTGAGATAGGAATATTGCAGGGCGACGCTGGCCACGTCGCCGCCATGGAGGAATTCGAGCGTATCGATGGCGGGGGGCTGCACCCAGCCGGTGCCCACGGGCATGATAAGCACGAGCACCGAGCGCTCGAAAGCACCGACGCGCAACAGTTCGGCAAGCGCGAGGCGGGCGCGCTCCTCGACGGTTTCGGCCGAGCGCAGGCCGACATAGACGCGTAAGGGGTCGATGGCGGGTTTTTGGGTGATCGCCTCGATTTCGGCGGCGGTGGGGCCGGACTGCACATAGACGCGGGCGTCGAGCCCGATGGTCGACCAGTCGATGAGCGAGGCGGCGCTGCCCGAGCGCAGGGGATCGGTGGGTTGCTCCTCATAGGCGCCGGCCAGGGTGTCGAGGTTTGCATAGAAGCGGTCGGCGGCGATAAAGGCCCAGCTGCCCAGCACGCCGTTGACGGTGATATTGGTGACGATCATCACCACAATGATGCCGCCCACAAGCGCGACGCGGGGCGGGATGATGAGCCGAAGCCAGCCAGAAACCAGCCGGACCCCCGAAACGATCAATGTGCCGAGCGCGATCAGGATCAGGGCGGGCACGATGGCGATGGCGACGACATAGATGGGCTGGTTGGATTCGACAGAAGCCATGTCCATCACGGCGCGGATCGAATTCTGCCAGCCGGTGGAAAGCCACAGGCACACGAATGCAAAAGCCAATCCGGCGCCGATCATCGTCCATTGGGCGTATCGGATCCAGCGGCGCGATGGCGGCCGCAGCCCCATGAAGTTCCAGAGCCATTCGAGAAAGACGCCGATGCCATAGCCGGCGGCGAACACGCAGCCCGACAAAATGCCCTGAATGAGGAAATGGCGGGGGATGAGCGAGGGGGTGAGCGAGAGGGCGAAAAACACAAGCCCCAGGAACACCCCGCCGGCGGGCAGATGCAGGATGAACCGGCGGACCGGCCGTATGGGCCGGAAAACGGGCATCATTGCACGGCCCCGACGGCGGCATTGGCCAGATGCCAGACGCCCCAGATGGCGGCGCCGGCGATGGTGAGCCCGACAAGAGCGAGGACGATCCCGGCAATGATGACCACGGCGTCACGGTTGATCCAGCCCAGACACAAGACGCAGATGCCGGCGTTGGGGATGGCGTTGATGAAGGGAATGGGCAGCATCATGGGCAGGCTGACCGCGATGATGAACAGCGCCAGCACGGGTTGGAAGACGGGGGCGGAGATCAAGAGATAGCGCGGCCGCGAAACCCGGGCCATGGCGGCGGCCATGCGGGCAAAGAGTTTGGTCACGCGCATCAGTGCCTTGGCCGGGAGCTTGCGGCGCCGGATCCAGCCGGGAAGCGTCAGCGGCGCGCCAAGCAGCATGGCGATGGAAAAGCCGATGATGGCAAAGGCGATGGTGCCGCCATAACCGGGCGGGCCGGGCACCATGTTGAGGACGGAAAAAACCAGGATCACAACGATATGGGAATGAACGCCGAGCGCGGCGATCAGGCTGGCGACCGTGAAACGCGGATCGGGCTTTTGCTGGGAGGCGTGGAGCGCTTCGAGCAGGCCACCGATCTGAACCTCCACGGGTGTGGGTTCGGCTTCGGTGGATGTCATGGGCTGGCCTTGCGAAACGAAGAAGTGGCGGGTGGGGCGATCATGCCGTCATGGGAGGATGCGATCAACCGGCAAAGGGTGCATTGGCTGTCCCTTGCCGGAGGCGATTGCTTTAAGGTGAGCCATTCACTATGGTCCGCGCGGCCCTGTAACAGGGGGTACGCCCGAGCCAGTCTATGTGAAGCGCCATGAGTGACAGACCCGTTCCGCAACCGGGGATATTGACCATTGCCCCCTATGTGCCGGGCCGCTCGAGCGCGCCGGGCAAAATGGCCGGCGACACGATCAAGCTCTCGGCCAATGAGTCCCCGCTGGGGGCGAGCCCCAAGACCATCGCGGCGGTGAAGGCGGCGGCCGAAAAGCTCGAGATTTACCCCGAAGGATCCTCACGCGAACTCCGTGCCGCGCTGGGGGAAGTGCATGGCCTCGATCCTGAGCGGATCGTGGTGGGCGCGGGATCGGACGAAGTGCTGCACCTGCTGGCCCAGACCTATATCGGGGATGGGGACGAGGCGGTGATGAGCCAATATGGCTTCATGGTCTATCCCATCATCACCCGTGCTGCGGGCGGGACGCCCGTGGTGGCGCCGGAAACCGATTATTGCGCCGATGTGGATGCGATCCTTGCGGCGGTGACTGACAAGACGAAAATCGTTTTTCTGGCCAATCCCAACAACCCGACCGGCACCTATCTGGACGCCGAAGCTCTCGACCGCCTCCATGCCGGGCTGCCGGCGAACGTCTTGCTGGTGATCGATTCGGCCTATGCCGAATATGTGACAGCCCCCGATTACGGGGTGGGGATTTCGCTGGTCGAGCGCAGCGAGAACGTCGTGATGGTGCGCACCTTTTCCAAGATGGGGCTGGCGGCGGCGCGGGTGGGCTGGCTTTACGGTCCGGCCCATCTTGTCGATGCGGTCAACCGGATCCGCGGTCCGTTCAACGTCTCGGTGCTGGGGCAGGTGGCGGCGGAAGCGGCGACGCGGGACGTGGCGTTCACCAGAGCGCTGCGCGAGCACAATGACAAGTGGCGGGTGTGGCTGAGCGCCGAAATCGGGTCGAACCGGCTGCGGGTTCTGCCCAGCCAAGGCAATTTCGTTCTTGTGCTGTTTGACGATGCGGACATGGCCAGGGCGGCCAATGGTGCGCTGCTCGAGCGCGGACTGGTGGTGCGGGAAATGGGCGGGTACGGGATCGCCAACGGCTTGCGCATTTCGATCGGCAGCGAAGCGGCGATGAGAGCGGTGGCTGCTACACTCAAAGACTTCATGGACTCAAAATGATCGAGAAACTCGCCCTTATCGGTATCGGGCTGATCGGGTCGTCGATCGCGCTGGGCGCGCGGCGGGCCGGGCTGGCCAAAACGATTGCCATTTCGACGCGGCGGGCCGAAACGCTCGATGAAGCGCGGGCCCTGGGGCTGGGCGATATCTATACGATCGATGCCGCCGAGGCGGTGAAAGATGCCGACCTTGTGATTCTGTGCTCTCCCGTAGGGAGCTACGAGGCGATTGCAGCCAGAATCGCGCCCCATCTCAAGGCCGGCGCGATCCTGTCGGATGTGGGTTCGGTCAAGGGCCATGTTGTCGATGTCGTGGGGCCGCATGTGCCGGCGGGCGTTCATTTCGTGCCCGGCCATCCCCTGGCGGGGACCGAGCATTCGGGGCCATCGGCGGGGGTTGCCGATCTGTTTGAAAACCGCTGGTACGTTCTGACCCCGCCCGAGGGGACCGATCCCGAGGCTGTGGAGATGCTGAAGGCGTTCTGGAAGGGGCTGGGGTCCGATGTCGAGGCGATGAGCCCGGCCCACCACGACATGGTGCTGGCGATCACCAGTCATGTGCCGCATCTGGTGGCCTACAATATCGTGGGGACCGTCGACGATCTCGAACAGGACACCAAATCGGAAGTCATCAAGTTTTCCGCGTCCGGGTTTCGCGATTTTACCCGTATCGCGGCGTCCGATCCGGTGATGTGGCGCGACGTGTTTCTGACCAATCGCGACGCGGTGCTCGAAATGCTGGGGCGGTTTTTAGAAGACCTTTCGGTGCTTCAGCGCGCGGTGCGGGTCGGGGATGGCGAGGCGCTGGAAACGCTCTTTACCCGCACGCGGGCGGTGCGCCGCTCGATCATTGCCGCCGGGCAGGAAACCGAAGCGCCCGATTTCGGCCGTCCGCATGGGGATCCAAAGCCTTCCGAGCCGGCTTCAGAATAGCGGCGGCAGGCTGGCGACGGGGATGATGCCGACAACGACGGTGCCGTCATTGACCCGCAGGGTCTGACGCGAGACGCCGTCTTCGCCGGGGCTGCCGAGCACGATCTGGGCTACGGACGGGTCGCCGACAAGAGCGGCGATGCGATCGGCAACGCCCTGGGAGGCGATGTCGAGATTGCCGTTGACCAGCCCGGCATCGGTGAGGTTGGCGGCCCCTTGGGCGGTCAGCGAAAGCCCGTCGGCGCTTGCCTCAATGCCGCGCAGGACCAGTTCGCCTCCCAGTGCCTGCCAGAAGCCGAGCACCTGCGGGTCGCCCCAGAGCGCGGGATCGGGCAGGCCGGACAGGCGGGCATCGATGACGAGGCTGCCGTTGGCGATGTCGTTGTCTTGGCTCGTGACATCCTCGAGCGTGGCGTAGGCGTCGAACACGGTGCCGGTTCCCGGCGGGGCATCGGCGGGCGTGGCGTCGAGCAGGTGGAATTCGCCATGGGTGGCGGTACCGATGATTGTTTCCCCGATCAGCATGTCGGCATAGACCAGATCGTCGGCCAGGGCCGAGAAGCGCTCGATCATGGCGTTATCGAGCCGCAGGCTGGCGTGCATGTTCGACCAGCGCACCTCCTGGGTGGCGCCGGTGAACGCATCGGTGATCTTTGCGGGTCCGGTGGCGAAGAGCTGAATGTGGGTGGGGGTGTAAAACAGCGCCGTGCCGGTGATGGCGGCCAGTTCGATGGTCATATCCCCGGAGGTGATCTGCGCATCTGTGCAGCGGGGCGAAAACGAAAAGGGTGCGCCGCCCCCCTCGAGCCGGTCGCAGACCAGGCGCGGCTGGGTGATGCCATCGGCCTGGGCCAGATACAAAATTTCCCCACGGACCTGCCCGGCGATATAGAACCAGCCACCCATCCACAGAACCGAGACGGCGACGACGGCGACGATCATTATGACAAAGCGCTTCATAGGCGCTTCATATAGGGTTCGCGCGTGGCCGTCATGAGGCAATTGCGCCCTGGCTGCCGATGAGTGGGTCGCGGCCATCTTGCGCGCCGGGAATGCGCGTGCCAAACCTTGACCCATGTCAATGCCTTCTCAACCATCCTCGCGCTGGGTCTTCGGTTACGGATCGCTGATCTGGCGGCCCGGTTTCGTGTTCGAGCGCGCCGAGCGGGCCTTATTGCGTGGCGTGCATCGGCGGCTGTGCATCTATTCGCACCTGCATCGGGGGACAGCGGAGCGGCCGGGACTTGTGTTCGGGCTCGAGCGCGGCGGGGCGTGCGTGGGGATGGCGTTCAAGATCGCCGAGAGCGACTGGGACGAGGTGCGCGACTATCTGCGGGCGCGCGAGCAGGTGACCATGGTGTATGTGGAAACCCATCGTCCGGCCAAGCTGGCCAATGGCGAGATCGTGGAAACCCTCACTTTCGTTGCCGATCCTCATCATCCCCAATATGCCGGGCGGCTTTCGCTCGAAGAGCAGTTCGCGCTGGTCGATGGCGCGGTGGGGGAGGCCGGATCCAATATCGAGTATGTGATCAACACCGCCCGGCACCTCAAAGAAATGGGGATAGCCGACCGGCAGGTGCAGGCGCTCGCGGCGATGATTGCCAGCAAGCACGCGCCGGCCGAAAACCAGTCGGCGGCCGGGTGAGAGGCGCCCCTTAAAAAGCCCGGGATCGGACAATAATGATGATTTTTGCCGCAATTGCGTGCACAGTGAACCAACAATCGAATCCGAAGCATTGCGGGGGATGCAGCGGTTCAGTCGCAAAATACGGCCGCCCTGGGGTGGCCCGGTTCAGAGGCCGAATTTGCTCAGACGTTTGCTCGTGACGACACTTCTCATGGCCGTGCCGGGCGTTGCGCCTGCCCTTTCCCAAAGCTGCGATGCGCTGGAGGCCGGGCCTTCGGGCCGGGTGGTCTCGATTTCGGACGGCGATACGTTCGATCTCGGGGGCGGGCTGACCGTGCGGCTGGTCGGCATTCAGGCGCCCAAGCTGCCGCTGGGGCGCGAGGGTTTCGAGGCCTGGCCGCTGGGCGATGAAGCCAAAGCGGCGATCGACGAGCTGGCGATGGGGCACGAGGTTTCGCTCTATTATGGCGGAGAGAATCGCGATCGGCACGGACGGGCGCTGGCTCATGTGATGGTCGAGCGCGACGGGGAAACCGTCTGGGTGCAGGCCGAAATGCTGCGCCGGGGCCTGGCGCGGGTCTATTCGTTTCCCGACAACCGCTCGTGCCTGGATGTCCTTTATGCCGCCGAGGCGCAGGGGCGGGCCGACCGGCTGGGTATCTGGCGCGATCCCTATTATGGGGTTCGTAACGGCGCCGATCCGGGGGCGCTGCTCGATCGGGTCGGCGGGTATGAACTTGTGGAAGGTCGGGTGCTCAACGCAGAGCGCGTTGGAAACCGAGTCTATCTCAATTTCGGGCGCGTGTGGCGCGAAGATTTTACCGCGGTGATCGAAGAGGCGGGATTGCGGGTTTTCGAGCAAGCGGGTATCGATCCGCTCGGCCTGGACAATAGCGTGATCCGGGTGCGCGGCTGGATCGAGAGCGCTGATGGACCGCGCATCGATGTCACCCACCCCGAACAGATCGAGGTTCTGGCAAGACCATGAACGAGAGGACCTTCACACGTCGCGCCTTTCTGTCGGGCACGGGCCTTGTGCTCGTTTCCGCGGTCGCGGGTTGTTCAGGACTGCTGGGCGGGTCGGATATCGCCACGCGCCAGACGGGCGGTTCGGCGCCGGCGGTGCCGGCCGGAACGGACCCCGAAGATGCGGTGATCGGGCTGCGCGAGCACCCACGCATCATCGCTTCATATGGCGGGGTTTACGAGCACCGCGCGACCGAGCTGATGCTGGCGCGCATGGTCTCGAAACTTCTGGCGGCAGCGGGCCAGCCGGCCACCCAGTTCACGATCACCATTCTCGATTCCTCGGAAGTGAACGCCTTTGCCTTGCCGGGCGGGTTCATCTATGTGACGCGCGGCATTCTGGCGCTGGCCAACGACATGAGCGAATTGGCGGCGGTAATCGCCCACGAGATCGCGCATGTGACCCTGCGTCATGCGCGGGCACGCTCGGCGCGGGTGCGCACCACCGAAATCGTCGACCGGGTGATTACCGGGGTTCTGGGCGGGGTGATAGATGCCAATGCGACCGCCGAGCGCTCGGCGCAGAACCTTGCCGCGTTCTCCCAGAACCAGGAACTCGAAGCCGACCGCGAGGGCATCAAGATCGCGGCGCGCGCCGGTTACGATCCCCATGCGGCGGCGCGGTTTCTGACCGCCATGGGACGGTTCGCGCAGTTTGTCAGCGCCGCTAACGGGGGCGAGGACTTCCTGTCCACCCATCCCTCGACGCCAGACCGTATCCAGCGGGCGATCGATGAAGCGCGCAATTACGGCGAACCAGGCGTGGGGATCACCGACCGGCAGGGGTATCTTGCGGCGGTGGACGGGATCACCTTCGGGGATTCGGGCAAGCAGGGGACGATTGTCGGGCAGCGTTATATCTCGCCGCAATACGGGCTGACCTTCACCGTGCCGTCCGACTACGGCTTGCAGATGTCCAACCAGGCCGTTGTCGCCGTGGCGGGTGATGGGGCGGCGCTGCGGTTCGACAGCGCGCAGGTGCCCGCTTCGACATCGCTTGCCGACTATCTGCGCTCGGGGTGGATTGCCGGACTGCAGCCCGAAACGGTGACCACGCGCACCATCAACGGCATCGAGACGGCGACGGGCCGGGCCCAGACCGAGGAATGGTTTTTCGATGTGACGGTGGCGCGGGTCGACGATGGTGTGTTCCGGTTCATCTTTGCCGGACGCGCCGACACGAGCGCGTTCCGCAGGGCGGCGCAGCAGACGGTCGAGAGCCTGCGGCGCACCCAGCAGAGCGACCTCGCGGCAATTCGGACCATCAAGCTGGGGCTGGTGCGGGCGGGCGGCAGCGACAATGCCGACACGCTGGCCCAGCGCATGGGCCAGCTCAATCGCGGGCGCGAGCTGTTCTTGGTGCTCAACAATCTGCTGCCGGGCGATCCGGTGGAGGCGGGCGCATCCTACAAGGTCGTACGGGTGGATTGAGGCGGGCCGGTCAGCCCCAAGCGCTGGTCCCACCCCGACCGCTTCCCCGGTGAAAAATCCGGTTCCATACCAACCCTGAGGCGTTCGCCTGTATGGGCACACACAAAAAAGGCCGGTCGCTGGGACCGGCCTTTTTGCATTGATTGAGAGCGCGGCTTACGCTGCGGCTTCCTCGGTATCGGCTGCGTCGGACTTGCCCCGACGCGGGCTTTTGGCGAGGTTCTTGGTGATGAGCTTGACCGCTTCGGTCAGCGTGATCTTGTTGACCGAGGCGATTTCGCGGCTCATGCGGTCCATGGCCTGCTCGAAGAGCTGGCGTTCGGAATAGGACTGCTCGGGCTGCTCTTCGGACCGGTAAAGGTCGCGGACCACCTCGGAGATCGCGATGAGATCGCCCGAATTGATCTTGGCCTCGTATTCCTGCGCGCGGCGGCTCCACATGGTGCGCTTGACGCGGGCGCGGCCGGTGACGGTCTCGAGCGCCTTGGTGACTTCTTCGGGTTCGGCCAGCTTGCGCATGCCCACGGAATTGATCTTGGCAACGGGCACGCGGAGCGTCAGCTTGTCCTGTTCGAAACCGATGACGAACAGTTCGAGAGAAAGTCCTGCAACTTCCTGTTCCTCGATGGACTGGATGAGGCCAACACCATGGGCGGGGTAAACGACATACTCGCCGGTCTTGAAGCCCGCACGCTGCGTGGTCTTTTTAGTTGCCATATTGGCTACTCCTGTTGACGCCTTGTTCCGTTCGGCATTCAGGCGAACGCTGAACGGACCCAATTCTTGTTTGTCGCGGACGAGCTCATTGCGGCAGACGCATCTCGCTTCAGCTTCCTGATCCTTTGGGAGGATCATTTTTCAGTCGCACAGCACTCCCGGCCGGTTCCGCTGGTTTCCGGTCAGTTGGACTTGGTTTTTTGGCTTGTTTCACAAAAAAGTGCCCTTCGGGGCACAGGTTAGCGTGAGGGCTGATGCAACTGGTTGTGGGAACAATACCACAGTTTGATGACAAAATCAAAAGTTACGAATCAACCGGCGCGCGGGCCTATTGCGATGCCGTGCGGCGCGCAATCGCATATGGTGGGCGCGGGTGTGATTTTCAATACCACCGGCAGTTGACCGCCCTAAACCGGCCACAGCCGATTTGCGCGCACGCCGGTCAGGGCCAGGGGTAGTCGGCCGTTTCGATGCCCAGGGCCTCGAGAAGGGCGACCACTTCGCGGCGGTTTTCGACGACATCGGGGATGGGGATGGCGCGGCGCGCGGTCACTTCGGCCTGCGTGAAGGGCTCGTAGGGCTCGGGCAGGGAATCTCCGGCCCAGGTTTTCATGACATAGTTCATGACCGCGGCGATCTCGGCGTCCGAAAGGCCCGATCCGGCGACGCCGGGCACGTGCATGAGATAGGTGCGGCCCTCGTCGATGCCGGCAAAGGCGCCGACCATGCCGTTGAAATCGAATATTCCCGCGGAAGGCGCCCCCGCGCCGCTCATGCCGTGACAGCCGGCACAGCGCAGCACATAATTGGTGTGAGGGGTCTTGTCCTGGGCAAATCCCGGCGCCGCAAAAAGCAGCGTCGGGAGCAGGGTCAGGGTGGCAATCCTGATCACTCGGCCAGGCCCACGACGACGGCAACGGTGCAGTGATAGCCCTTGGACGCGTTGGCCATGCACCAGTTGATGTCGTTATAGAGCCCCATGCGATAACCGGGGCGCTCGCCTTCCGAGGTAAAGCAGAACGAGCCCGAGCAGGACGCCTTGCCGCAGCAATCATTGTAGGAAACGAGGTAGTCACGGCCATCATTGGGGTTGGCGCAGGTGCCCACCCAGGCGACCGAGGAGGTTTCCGAGCCTGGCGGGCACTGGTCGATGGCGCCGCCGCAATCATTGCACAGATTGCCGTCCAGTGCGCAGTAGCGCCAGTATTCGCAGGCGGTCTGGTCGCCATCGGTGGACGCGCCCTCCTGACCGAAGGCCATGCCGAAATTGCGGTCATAGGGCAGCATGGGCAACATGGTGCCGCCCACGACACCGCCGACAACAGCAGCGCCGGCCCTTGAGAGGAAATTGCGCCGGCCGGTCTGCTGGGCGACCTGGCGGGCGGAGTTTTCGGCCCGTTTGTCCATCCAGGCCAGAAGAGAGTCGATCAAACCATTCATATCTAGTGCTCCCTTAAGCGCGTTCAGTTGGTGGCCGGAATTGGGGCGTCGAGGTAGTTCTGGATCGAGCCGACGCCCATTTCGGAGGCGTTGAACAGGCTCTCGAGCTGCTCGCGATTGTTGATCAGGCCCTTGGCCTTGATGGTGCCGTGCTCATCGAAGAGCACTGCGAAGGGCAGGCGCGAAACGCGGTAGGCAAGGCCGAGCTCGGTGGACACCACATAGGGGAAGTCCGAGAGCCTGGCGGTGTCGATAAAGCGTTTGTGCTTATCCGGTTCGCCATCGCTGGCCAGCACCACATCGAGCCATTTGCCCTCGTCGGATTTGACCGAGCGCAGGATGGGCAGGAGCTTTTTGCAGACCGGGCAGGTGGGCGAGACGAAAAAGACCAGCGTGGAGCGGTTCGGCTTGGGGCCGATTGTGACCGCGCCGCCATTGAGATTGGGCAGGGTATAGACCGGCGTCGTGTCGCCGATCTTGGGGCCTGAATCGTTGACCAGGGCGCCCATGGGCGAAACGCGTTCGAACAGCACCCCGATCTGGCGGGCGAGGGCGAAGATAACGACGATCAGGGCGAGAACGATTACCCAGAGAACGCCGACGGCAAAAATCAGTGCATTCATGTCATCCATCCAAAAATTGGCCGCTCAGCGCTTGAGAGAAAAGCGCGCGGCGTTGGCCAGAAGCTGTTCGACAGCGATAAAGCCCAGCCAGAGCGTGAACCCGGCTCCGATCGCGGCGATGGCGCCTTCGAGATTGAGGGTGATGGGGGCGAACAGCGCGCTGGCCACCAGAGCGGCGATGGCGATGTTGCGCCCGATCAGCGACCAGGACAGCGGTTGGGCCGCCCCGCCGCATCCGCATTCGATGCGGTCCCGCCCCCGGCGCAGATTGATCGCCATGCCGCCGGCATAGCCAAGCAGCAGAGCCATGGCGATCAGGGCACCGAACGGCGCCCCGCCGGGGAGGAGAAAGGCGAGCACGACCGCCGTTTCAGCGGCGACGATGGCCGCCGAAACGGGCCGCACCATCGGCTCGGGTACCAATTGATAATCAGCGACAAAGCCGGTGAACTCGGTAAAGTCGGCCAGCTTGTGCCATGCGGCGCGGGCAAAGAGCAGCGCGGTAAAGGCGCCCGCCGTGCCCGCGAGCAGGGTCATGAATTCGGCGCTGCTCATGGGGCCACCGAAACCAGGGTTGCCCAGCCGCGCGAGTCGGTGGACGCTTCGTGCTTGAGGACGTATTTGGCCTCGGGGTCGGACGAGAAGATTTCCAGCGTCGCTTCGTGCTCGTTGACGGCATAGAGCGTGGGTGCCTCTTCGTCGGTGGCGGAAAGGGAAATGACGCCTTCGACATGGGTGCGGTAGAGGACGGTATCCTCGGACACGTCATAGGCCCAGATTTCCTCGGACGCATTCTTGTGGGAACCGTCGTAGGGCTCGGAATGCATGGTCACGAAAAGGATGTCGGCGGCGGGGCTGTAGGCGAACAGGTCGTATCCGCCGGGCGCCCAGGCATCCTCGACATCGTCGGTGATCGAGACGGTGTCGAGCAGGGCGACGCTTTCGCCACTGTCATCGAGCGTGATCAGGTCGCCATTGTAGGTGATGAAGGCCAGGGCCTCTCCGACGCGCTTGCCGGGGATGAAGATGGGGTTCTCATCGGGATCGAAAACGGCTTCGGAGACCGAGCGGGTCGCTTCGCCGCCGTCGGCGCCCAGAGCGAAGCTGGCAAAACTGCCATCGCCGCAGGCCGTGGAAAAGCCATAGCCTTGGAGGGTGGGATAGATGCCGAAACAGCCCGGTGTCGGCACTTCCTGGATCACTTCGCCGGCCTCGACATCGACCACGGTGACCGATGTGGCGGGGGTGGCGTTCTGGACATAAACCAGTTTGCCGTCGGCGCTCATGGCCAGATAAGGCGTGTAGGCGGCGACCATGGCCGCCTTGGCGGGCAGCGCGATTTCCGAGGTGATCGAGAGGGTCGCGACGTCGTAGATTTCGAGCACATGCTCGATATCGCCATGGGTGATGCGGGTCATGTAGGTGGACTGGCCATAGGCCGTTGTTCCATCCGGGGAGATCAGCATCTGGCCCATCAGGCCGGCGGTCATGTTGCCCTTGTAGGTCAAATCCTCGGCCGACCAGACCTGGATCTGGCTGGCACCGTCCCAGGATTGGGCGTTTGAGAAAATATTGGGGCCGGGATCGATCGCTTCCTTGACCGTCAGGGTCTCGGGGGCGATCGGCTCTGGCGCATCGGCGTTTTCCTGCGCGAATGCAGGAAGCGTCAGAGCGGTGCCGAGCGCCAGCGCCAGAAGGTAGGGTTGGCTTACCATGCGGGTCTCCATCGCGTTTGATGGACAAAGCTTAGGCGGGCTCCGAGCGGGCGCGCTATCCAGTTTGACTCCGATTGTTGCGTAAATTTTAGGCATATAAATTCGTTGACCAATTTGCGGGCGGTTGGCTAGCATGGCGCCGGATCAATCTTCTGGTCGCCTCGTATGCTTGCCTTTCATCATGCCGATTATTCCGACGCCTTCGAGCAGGAAACCGGGCTCGTGGGCTGGTCGCAGCACTACGACCAGCTTGGCCGCGGCCGGTATTGGGGCAGTATCGACACGCTGGCGCTGGCGGGCATGACGATCTACCGCGAGCGGATCGGGGTGCCGATTCTTCAGGAATCGGCCGGGCCCAAAGGTCGGGTGCTGTTTGCCATCCCGCTGGGGGCGGATGGGAGCTGGCGGGTGGAGGCCAGTGCGCTGGCCAGCGGCTCGCTGATGATCGCGCCGGGCGGGCAGGAGGTGGTGATCGTGGGGAGCGAGCCGTCCGATCTGTTGATCGTCAGCATCGAAGCCGAATTGCTCCAAGCGCATTTGCCCGAGATGGATTTCTCGACGCCGGCCATGCTCGAGCGATGCGTGCAGGTGCAAGGACTTGCCGGCTGGCTGTTGTCGCTGCTCGATGCGCATGGCAGCGGGTGCGCTCCGTCAGGGCCGCATTATGACCAGGTGCTCAGGGGGTTGCTGCTCGACCGTCTGGTGGGAATGGCCGGCAACGCCAAAGGCGCGGCTCTGTTGTTCCGACCGGCCGTCGCGAGCGATTATCGGCGGGTTCGCGATTATATCGCAGCACAGGCCGGCGAGCCGCTATCGGTTGGCGACATGGCCGAGGCCATCGGGATGGAGCCGGCGCAATTGCGCGTGCTGTTCAGACACGTCACCGGACTGTCGCCAAGCGAATGGATCATGCTGCGGCGTCTCGATGCGGTGCGGCGGGAATTGTCGAATGGCGTGGAGGCAGGACGGACCGTCTCGGACGTGGCGATGAACTGGGGGTTCTGGCATCTGGGCCGGTTTGCCCAGTATTATGCCGCCAAGTTCGGTGAGGCGCCGTCCGAGACGCTGATGCGGAGCCGGGCCGTCTGAGTCTGGATCAGTCGCCTTCGCCGGGTTCTTCGGAGAAGAATTTTTCGAACTTGCCTTCGACGCCGTCCATCTCCTTGGCGTCCGGCAATTCGTCGCGCTTTTCGGTGAGGTTGGGCCAGATAGAGGCGTATTTGGTGTTCACCTCAAGCCATTTTTCCAACCCGGGCTCGGTGTCGGGCTTGATGGCGTCGGCGGGGCATTCGGGCTCGCACACCCCGCAGTCGATGCACTCGTCGGGGTGGATGACCAGCATGTTTTCACCTTCATAAAAACAATCGACCGGGCAGACTTCCACGCAGTCGGTGTATTTGCACTTGATGCAATTGTCGGTGACGACATAGGTCATGGGGCAATCCTGATAGCTGGCGGTGTGAGGAAATGGCCAAGCGCATGCTTGCTAAACGGTTTTGAGTTGGCTTTCAAGGCGTCCGCTTGCCAAGAAGGCGCGGCAAAAGCGATCAGGATTCCGGTTTTTCCAGGGTCGGCAGATTGTCGTTTCTTTCGAAACGCCGGCCGGCCTCCTTCCCTAGTTTTCGGTCTTCCGAACCGAAAAAGTGGGACCCAGTTTTTCTGAGAGCCCTTGAGGCGAAATATCCTCGTAAAGCGTGGCTGCGACGCTTGCCGAACCGCGCCGGTCTGCAATCGCCGCGATGCGCAGAACCTTCAGACGGGTGTGGATCTGGGGGGTCAATCCGTCTCCCGCACCGACCCAGCGGTCACTGTCGAGAACGCGCTGGCCGTTGACCCGCACGGCGCCGGATTCGATGAGTTTCTGGGCCAGTGTGCGGGTCTTGGTGATGCGGGCATGCCAGAGCCATTTGTCGAGGCGCTGACGATCCTGCCGCTCGGAGGGCATGACCTTATTTGCGGGTCTTGAGCGCGGCGAGCGCTGCAAAGGGCGAATCGGGGTCGATGGGTTTTTCGCGGCGTTCGGGACGCGGACGATCGTTGCCGCGATTGTCCTCACGCGGTCCACCCTTGCCGGGTTGGCCCGGTTTTCCGCCCTTGCCCTTGAAGCGCTGCTGGCCCTCGGGGCGCGGGGGGCGATTGCCTTCGCGTTTGTTGCGTTCGGGGCGGGTGCGCTCGGGACGGCGACCGGCCGGGAACCACACTTCGTCGAA